>NZ_JBMNDR010000083.1:16579-40876 GCF_052543235.1 Streptomyces sp. SAS_272
CTCCCCCCCCCCCCCGGTCGGGCGCCGTCCGGTGGGTGACCGGAACGGCGGTTCGGCGGCCGGGCGCGGGGCCCGGCCTGGTCTGCGGTGGCGGGAATCGCCGGGGGGAGCCGGCGGTCCGCCGGTGGCCACCGCGCACACTCGGTGGCCACCGGAGTCGTCAGGCGCAGGCCCGCACGGTGACCGGGTCCAGTGCCCGGACGGGTCGGAGGCTGCCCACGGGTTCGCCGCCGCCGAGGAGGGGCTCGCCCGCGAACCCGGTGAGCAGGCGCGGGTCGACGCCGGCCCAAACGAGGGCCGCTGCGGTGACCGGGACGCGCGCGCGGTTCGCGCCGTCGGAGATCTTCACGGCGACGGCGCGGCCGTCGGGGAGCGCGGCGACCTCGACGCCCTCGAAGCCGTCCTTGGCGAGCAGCCCGGGCACGGCGTGCATCAGGGCCGCGACGTCCCGGCCGGCGCCGGAGGCCATCTCGGCGTGGGCGCGCATCGCGTCGGCCACGCGCGCCTCGGGGGTGCCGGGCGCGGAGGCGGTGACGCGGGAGACGGCCCGGGCGAGGCCGTGCAGGGAGACGGAGAACAGGGGGGCGCCGCACCCGTCGACGGTGACCCGGGCGATGCGCTGCCCGGTGAGGTCCTCGACGATCTCGGCGATCGCCTGCTGGAGCGGGTGCGCCGGGTCGAGGTAGCCGTCGAGGGACCAGCCGTTGAGCTTGCAGGTGTACAGCATGGCCGCGTGCTTGCCGGAGCAGTTCTGGGCCAGCCGGGAGGGCTCGCGGCCCTCGCGTATCCAGCCGTCGCGGACCGCCGGGGCGTACGGCAGGTCTTCGACGTTGCGCAGGTCGTCCTCCGTGACGCCCGCCAGTTCGAGGATGCGCCGGGTCCCCGCGAGGTGGCGTTCCTCGCCGGAGTGGCTGGCCGCCGCGAGCGAGAGGAGTTCGCCGTCGAGCGGCAGCCCGGCCCGGACCATGGCGACGGCCTGGACGGGTTTGAGCGCCGAGCGCGGGTAGAAGGCGGCCTCGACGTCGCCGAGCTGGAGCTCGACGGCGCCGCCCGCGCCGAGGACGACGACGGAGCCGTAGTGGACGCCCTCGGTCACCCCGCCGCGGACCAGGTGGGCGACGGGCGCGTGGAGGGGTTCGCGGATCACGGGGGCGTCTGCGAGGGAACTGCTGTACATCACTGCCTGCATCACTGGTGGGTGGTCGGCGGCCGGCGACGGGGTCACGCGTCGGCCTCGGGGGAGGTGCGGGCGAGGTTGCGGCGGATGGCGTACCACCCGGCGACCAGGGCCGCGGCGATCAGCGGCAGGCACAGCACGGTGGTGCGTCCGGCGCCGCCGTCGGCGTACATCAGGACCAGGACCGAGACGAGGAAGAACAGCGTCACGAGTTCGGTCCAGGGGGAGCCCGGCAGTCGGTAGCCGGGGCGGGTCAGCTCGCCCTTCTGGGTCTTCTGCCAGAAGAGGAGGTGACAGATCATGATCATGCCCCAGGTGGCGAGGATGCCGATCGCCGCGAAGTTCAGGACGATCTCGAAGGCGTCCGCCGGGACGACGAAGTTCAGGCCCACGCCGAGGACGCAGATGCCGCTGGTGAGCAGAATGCCGCCGTAGGGGACCTGGCTGCGGCTCATGACCGAGGTGAACTTCGGCGCGGAGCCCGACATCGCCATGGAGCGCAGGATGCGCCCGGTGGAGTACAGGCCGGAGTTGAGCGAGGACATGGCCGCGGTGAGGACGACGAGGTTCATGACCCCGCCCGCCGCCGGGATGCCGACGTTGGACAGGACCGTCACGAAGGGGCTCTCGCCGGAGGTGTACTTGTTCCACGGCAGCAGCATCGACAGCAGGACCACCGAGCCGACGTAGAACAGGCCCACCCGCCACATGATCGAGTTGATCGCCTTCGGCACGATCTTCTCGGGGTTCTCGGTCTCGCCGGCGGCGACGCCGACCAGTTCGACGGAGGCGTAGGCGAAGACGACGCCCTGAATGATCAGCAGCATGGGCAGCAGGCCGCTGGGGAAGATGCCGCCGTTGTCGCTGATGAGGGAGGGGCCGGGGGTGGCGCCGTCCACCGGGTGCTGGGTGACCAGCAGGAAGATCCCGATGCACATGAAGATCACCAGGGCGCTGACCTTGACGATGGCGAACCAGAACTCCAGTTCGCCGAAGATCTTCACGGAGATCAGGTTCACGGTGAGGACCACGGCCAGGGCGATGAGCGCGAT
Source organism: Streptomyces sp. SAS_272 (assembly GCF_052543235.1). Lineage (NCBI taxonomy): Bacteria > Bacillati > Actinomycetota > Actinomycetes > Kitasatosporales > Streptomycetaceae > Streptomyces > Streptomyces sp. SAS_272. The sequence continues at coordinate 18,809 of NZ_JBMNDR010000083.1, forward strand.
CACCCACTGGGGTATGTCGGAGAACATGCCCCAGTAGTGGGTGTAGGTGGCGACCGCCGTGATGTCGGCGATGCCGGTGGTGGCCCAGTTGAGGAAGTACATCCAGCCGGCCGTGTACGCGCCCTTCTCGCCCATGAACTCGCGGGCGTACGACACGAAGGCGCCCGACGAGGGGCGGTACAGCACGAGTTCGCCCAGGGCGCGCACGACGAGGAAGGCGAAGATCCCGCAGACCGCGTAGGCGATGAAGAGGGAGGGTCCGGCGTCGGCGAGCCGGCCGCCGGCGCCGAGGAACAGGCCGGTGCCGATGGCCCCGCCGATGGCGATCATGTTGACGTGGCGGGACTTCAGCGACTTGCTGTAGCCCTCGTCTCCTGCGTCGACGTGAGGGGTGGAGGGTCGCGTCTCGTCTTTGAGGTGCTGGTCGCTCACGCCTCGGGTCCGCCTTCCAGGGGGGCGTCCGTGCCGGCGGCGCGGACGATGTCGGTGAGGGTGGTCTCGACGCGGTCGAGGTGGTGGCTCATGGCCTCCACGGCGTCGGTCTCGGAACCGTCGATCAGCGCTTCGACGATCGCCCGGTGTTCGCGGTTGGACTGTTCGCGCCGCCCGCCCAGTTCGTTGAGGAAGGCCGACTGACGCGCCAGTGCGTCCCGGATCTCCTCGATGACCCGGCGGAAGACCGGGTTCTGGGCGGCTTCGGCGACGGCCAGGTGGAAGAGGGTGTCCATCGCGACCCACGCGGTGGTGTCCGTCTCCCGCTCCATGCGCTCGAGCAGATGGGCGAGATGGTCCAGGTTCTCCGCGGTGCGACGCCGGGCCGCGTACCCGGCGACCGGGATCTCGACGTGGCGGCGCACCTCGAGCAGATCGCTGGCCGCGTAGTCGCCGAAGGTGGGGTCCTCGACGGTGTTGGCGACCACGAAGGTGCCCTTGCCGGTCTTGGCGACCGTCAGGCCCATGGTCTGCAGGGCGCGCAGCGCCTCCCGCAGCACGGGCCGGGACACCTCGAGGGTGCGGCAGAGCTCCGCCTCGGAGGGGAGCTTGTCGCCGATGGCGTACTCGCCGCGTTCGATGGCGCCACGGAGGTGGATGAGCACCGCTTCCATGGCACTGACGCGCCGCGGCATCCCGCCACCTGTCTGGCTGTCTGACAGGTTCACGGGAGAGATACTCCGGGTGGCCCGAGGGCCCTGTCAAGGCGGCTGAAGACAAAAATTCAGGGGCGGGCGGCCTGAAAGGCAACGTCCCGCCCCTGCAGGGGGTCGGCGGCTCAGCTGTCGAGGGTGCCGGAGGCCAGCAGCCCGAACAGGGCGAGTCCGACCACGATCCGGTAGACGACGAACGCGTTGAAGGAGTGCTTGGCGACGAACTTCAGCAGCCAGGCGATGGAGGCGTAGGCGACCACGAAGGACACCGCCGTGCCGACGGCGAGGGGCGCCGCGCCGGCGCCCGTGCCCAGGGCGTCCTTCAGCTCGTAGATGCCGGCGCCGGTGAGGGCGGGGATGCCGAGGAAGAACGACAGACGGGTGGCGGCGACCCGGTCCAGGTCCAGGATGAGCGCGGTGGACATGGTGGCGCCGGAGCGGGAGAAGCCGGGGAAGAGCAGCGCGAGGATCTGGGAGCTGCCGACGAGCATGGCGTCCTTGAACGAGGTGTCGTCCTCACCGCGCTTGTGCCGGCCCATCTGGTCGGCCGCCCACATCACGCCGCTGCCGGCGATGAGCGAGCCCGCCACCACCCACAGCGAGGCCAGCGGTCCCTCGATGAGCGGCTTGGCGGCGAGGCCGACCACCACGATCGGGATCGTCGCGTAGATCACCCACCAGGCGAACTTGTAGTCGTGGTGGTGGCGCTCCTCACGGTCGCGGAGCCCGCGGAACCACGCCGACACGATCCGCACGATGTCCTTGCGGAAGTAGACGAGCACCGCGGCGATCGCCCCGACCTGGATGACGGCGGAGAACCCGACGACGGCGTCGTCGTCGACCGGGATGTGCATCAGCCCTTCGGTGATCTTCAGATGACCGGTGGAGGAGACGGGGAGGAACTCGGTCACTCCCTCGACGGCTCCGAGGACGACGGCTTGGCCGACGGAGATGGCGCTCATGGAATCCAGTTCTGACGAGACGAATCGGTCGACGGCGTGGTGGACGCCCCAGGGTCGGAGACAGTCCTACCAGGCCCGGGACCTGGCGGACGTCTTCACGACCACGCCCACTGTCCCAGGGCGACGCCCGTGAACGCGGCCCCCAGCCCCACGGCCACGCTCCCGACGGCGTTGGCGGCGGCCTGCAGTCCGGCCCCGGTCTCGGTCAGCCGCAGCGTCTCGTACGAGAAGGTGGAGTAGGTGGTCAGCGCCCCGCACAGCCCCGTCCCCAGGAACAACCGCAGGTCGGGGCCGACGGTCGCGGCGCCGGTCAGCGTACCGAGGACCAGGCAGCCGACGACGTTGACGACGAAGGTGCCCCAGGGGAAGACGGAGTCGTGCCGGGTCTGCACCGCGCGGTCGGTCAGGTAGCGCAGCGGCGCGCCGATCATGCCGCCGGCGACGACCACCAGCCAGTTCACAACGAGTTCTTACCCTTCATGTCCGAATCGTCCCGCCCGTCGCCGCTGCTCCCGCCTCCACGCCCTTCCCTGCTTCCGCCCCCGTCCCCGCCTCCGCCCCCGTCCCCGTCCCCGCCAGCGCCTCCGTCCCGGCCCGCGTATCTGAGGACACGGCATTCGTCGAGGACCACCAGCCCGTCCGTGACCAGCTCGTCGAGCTGCGGCAGGAAGGCCTCCACCCGTTCCGGCGTGTCGACGATCACGACGGCGACCGGCAGGTCCTCGCTGAGCGAGAGCAGTCGAGAGGTGTGGATCACCGAGGACGCCCCGAAGCCCTCGACGCCGTGGAAGACGCTGGCCCCGGCGAGACCGGCCGCGTGGGCGCGGTGCACGATCTCCGAGTACAGGGGCCTGTGCCGCCAGGTGTCGTTCTCGCCGACGAAGACGGTCAGCCGCAGGGCGCCGCCGGCGAGCCGTGTCATCGCCGCCCCCGCGCAAGGACGCGGCGGGTCGCCGTGGCCGCGAGCCACACCGCGGCGAGCGCCCCGGCCGGGGTCGCGGCGAGGTAGGCCAGGGCGGTGCCGGTGCGGCCCGCGTCGAGCAGCCTCTGGACGTCGACGGCGTACGTCGAGAAGGTGGTGAAGCCGCCGAGCACGCCGGTGCCGAAGAACGGCCGCACCAGCCGGTGGACCGTCACGACCTCGGTGATCACCACGAGGAAGACGCCGATCACCGCGCAGCCGACCACGTTCACCCACAACGTCGTCCAGGGGAATCCGCCGCCCCCCGTGGGCCACCGCAAGGCCGCGGCGTAGCGGGCGGCGGCGCCGACACCACCGCCGAGGGCCACCACGGCGACCACCGGGAGCCGGCCCGGGCGGGCGGTCCCGCGCGGGGCCCCGGCACGGAGGCCCTGGGTCTGTGGGGCTGTCATGTCGTCACGTCTCCTGCCCGGTCCGCCCGCCCCGCCGGATCCCGAGTGATCACGGCCGGGCACCAGAGTAGCTCCGTCGCACCAGGGCCTTCCGGCACGTCACGCCGGCGGAGCGCGGGTCGCAGGACAGCCGCGGCAGGCCCTAGATCACCGGCGCCTCGCAGATCGCGATGCCCCGCTCCCACAGGCTGCCGAGGACCAGCCTGCCGCCGGTCTCGCAGACGCTGGTGACCATGCGGAAGCCGGAGCCGCGCCGGGTGAGCCGGTGCAGGACCCGGCCGTCGTCGTCGATCGCGAGCACGCCCGTCGTGCCGGAGGGGCGGTAGGGGACGTGCAGGGCGAGGCGGGCGGCGCGACGGCGTACGGCAGGCGCCGCGCGGTGCAGAAGGCCGAGCGGGGGGACGCGCGGACCGGCCAGCGCCACCCAGACCGGGCCGTCCGGCGCGCCGCGCCACATGTTGTCCGGGAAGCCGGGCAGGTTCTCGGCGAGCGGTTCGGCCTGTCCGGCCCGGGGGCCGGTGAGCCGGAAGCGGGTGAGGCGGCGGGCGCCGGTCTCGGCGACGATCAGACACGAGTCGTCGCCGCCGCGCACCAGGCCGTTGGCGAACTGCAGCCCCTCCAGGACGACTTCGGCCTCGCGGGCGCCGGGCGCCAGACGCAGCAGGCGTCCGGTGCCGCTGTGCTCGACGATGTCGCCCATCCAGTCCCGCAGGGGGTGGACCCGGCTGGAGACGGTGAAGTAGACCGTCCCGTCGGGCAGGGCGACGACATTGCTGCAGAAGCGCAGCCGCTCCCCCGCCGCCGTCTCGGTCAGCACCTGGACCCTGCCGCCGCCGCTGAGGTCGACGCGCAACAGCGCGCCGTCGGCCGAGCACACCAACAGGTCGCCGTCCGGGAGGAGTTCGAGACCCAGCGGGCGACCGGCGATCTCGGCGAGGCATTCGACCCGGGCGGTCGGATCGTCCAGTCCGCCGACGCGCAGGATCCGTCCGTCGGCCACCCCGGTCAGGATCCCCCCTGCGCAGTCGGCGACGACGTCCTCGGGGCCGTGCCCGGGGAGCGCGACGTACCGGAGCGGGACGAGGGCCGTCCGTCGGTCCATGAGATCCGTCCTTCGTTGGGGGAGACTGCCGGTCTCGCAGGCGGCGCGCCTGCGCCGACGGGTCGTCACCGGGCTTCTCGCCAGGACCTTTTCGCGCGGCGGATCCTGCATTCTCTCCCCCGCACCCGCTACCAGCCCTTCTCGAACATGCGCGCCACTTCGGCGATGCGCATCTCGTCGCGTCGGTAGTAGGTGCGGCGTCCGATCCGTCTGGCGCGCAACAGGCCGACGCCGGCGAGCAGGGCGAGGTGGGTGTCGGCCACCCGGCGGCGCACGCCGAGTTTCGCCGCGACGACGTCCGCGGTGACGCCGTCCTGGACGAGGTCGCCGTGTCGTGGCCGCGGAAAGTGCCGGGCCGGCTCCTTCAACCACTCCAGGATGTCGAGTCGCCGCTCACTTGCGGGAGTCCTCAGCATCGTCGTCCCCTCCGTCCGAGCCTCCTCGTACCGCGTCGTCCCACTCTTCCGCAGTCGGGCCCGCCGTGTCCCGAACTCCGCGAGCCTCGTCCCGGATCGAACGGCCCTGCCTCACAGGGCCGTTGGGGTTCCCGGCCGGGGTGGGGGCACGGGCGGGGGCCCGGCCGCGGGAGTGCGGCCGGACCCCCGCTGTGCGAGGCCGGTGGATCAGCGGTGGCCGAACCAGGACATCGAGGACAGCGCCCTGTCGTCGTAGCCGAACAGGGCCTGGTTCTCCCAGCCGTTGCCGGAGGAGGCGTCGGTCGGGTCCCAGCCGTTGCCGCCGACGGCCGTCCAGGTGGACTCCCAGTAGAAGACGCCGAGCCCGCGGCCGTTCGGGACGGCCTCCACGATGCTCGCCACGTCGTTCATCCACCGCGTCTGACCGGAGACGGAGGCCGGGTATCCGGACACCAGCTCGCTCGACAGATCGATGATGTTCTCGTGCGAGTCCTCGCTGTCGAGCCGGAAGGGGTAGGCCGTCTCGGCGACGTAGACCGGCTTGGCGTAGCGGGCGGCCGCGTCGTCGAGGGTGGTCTGGAAGTCGGCGAACGTGCCGTGCCAGTAGCCGTAGTACGACAGGCCGATGACGTCGAACTTCACGCCGTGGGAGACGGCGTTGTCGAACCACCAGCGGGTGCCGGCCAGGTCCCCGCCCTTGGCGAGGTGGAGCGCCACGGGGGTGGCGGAGCCGACCGCCTTGACGGCGGAGTAGCCCGAGTTGAGCAGTCCGGCCAGCTGTGACCAGTTGTCGGTGGAGCCCGCCGACCACAGCATGCCGCCGTTGATCTCGTTGCCGACCTGCACCATGTCGGCGGTGGTGCCCTGCGCCTTGAGGGCGTTGAGCACGTCGTAGGTGTGCTGGTAGACGTCCGTCTTCAACTGGCTGTAGGAGTGTCCGGCCCAGGCGGTGGGCACGGTCTGCGCTCCCGGGTCGGCCCAGGTGTCCGAGTAGTGGAAGTCCACCAGGAGCTTCATGCCCCGGGCCTTGACGCGTTTGGCCGCCGTCAGGACCCGGGCCTTGTTGTTGTAGCCGTCGGCCGGGTTCACCCAGACCTTCAGCCGGGCATAGTTCTGCCCGGCGTTCCGCAGCACGGCGAGTGCGTCCTGGGCTGTGCCGGAGCTGTTGCGGTAGACGCCGCCGAGGGCCTCGCTCTTGACGAGCGACGACACGTCCGAGCCCTTGACGGCGAGACCCGTGGAACCCGGCGCGAAGGTCAGGTCGTCGACGTTGATCCAGTTCCCGGCTTCGGCGTCCGAGGTGACGCTGACGGTGCACTGGTTGTTCGTCACCGCGACGGAGGCGACGATCCGGATCCATCCGCTGGAGGAGACCGGGATGTCGGTGCGCTGCTCGGCGCCGCCGCAGTTCTTCAACGCGATGTACGCGGACTTCTGGCCGCCGCCGGAGCGCACCCAGGCGGTGAGCCGGTAGGCGCCGTTGGCGAGCCCGGAGAGGTACTGGTACGTCTCGACCTTGTACGCGGCCGCCGAGTAGTGCGAGAGGCGGTGACTGCCGCCGTGGCCTCCGGACTCGGTGAAGGAGGCGGAGTTCTGCCCGGTTGCCGAGTACGTCGACCAACCGGCCGGTGTGGCGGTGCCGGTGCCGTCCGTCTCGAAGCCGCCGTTGGTCAGCGTGGCCGCCGCCTGCGCGGTCTGCGCGGGCAGGGCGGTGAGGGCGAGGCCCGCGGCGAGCGGCAGCAGCAGGGCCCTGAGCGTGCGTCTGGGATGGAACATCGTCGTCCGTCGTCCCTTCGACGTGATGGGTGGGGTTCCCTCGTGGGGTGAGGGCCCCCTCCGCCCGCGGCTCGCGGCTCCACGGGCGAAGGGGGAGTCGGCTCAGCCGTCGAGTCGCACGACCCGTACGGCTCCCGCCGGGACCGCGAGGCGGCCGGCGGCTCGTTCGCCCGTCAGCAGTTCGGCGCCGGGAGTCTCCAGCGGCACCTTGACGTCGGCGGCGGTGTGGTTGATCGCGAAGAGGTAGCTGCCCGTCTCGCCGGAGCGGCGCACCACCTCGACGTCCCGGGGCAGTTCGGCGCGCGGGGCGATCGCCGCGTCCTCGGCTGCGCAGCCGATCAGCGCGTCGAGGCCGTCGGGGCCGAGGCGGGTGGAGACGTACCAGGCGGTCCCCTCGCCGAGGCGGTGCCGGGTGACTGCGGGGCGGCCGGCGGCGAGGCCGTCGGCGTACGTCCACACGGTCTCGGCGCCGTGCGCAGTGACGAACTCCGTCCACACGTCGCCTTCGAGCTCGGAGCCGTCGGGGCCGGCGACGTGCACGCGTTCGCCCGGCAGCAGCGGCGAGAACTCCTCGACGGTCAGGCCGAGGACGTCGCGCAGCGGGCCGGGGTAGGCGCCCTCGTGCACGGCGTCGTGCTCGTCGACGATGCCGGAGAAGTACGACACGACGAGGGTGCCGCCGTTCTCCACGTACTCCGTGAGGTTGCGGCCGGCCGCCTCCGTCATCAGGTACAGGGCGGGCGCCACGACCAGCGGGTACCGCGACAGATCGGCCTCGGGGTGGGCGAAGTCGACGGTGAGGTGCCGGTCGTGGAGGGCCTCGTAGTAGGCGTCGGCGCGCTCGCGCGGGTCGGCGTCCTCGCTGGGCCGCCAGTCGAGGTTCTGCGCCCACCAGGAGTGCCAGTCCCACAGGACGGCCGCGTCGGCGACGGTGCGGGTGCCGCGGATCGCGGCCAGGGAGTCGAGGGCCGCGCCGAGCTCGACGACCTCGCGCCACACCCGTGTGTCGGTGCCGCCGTGCGGGACCATCGCCGAGTGGAACTTCTCGGCGCCGCGCCGGGACTGCCGCCACTGGAAGAACATGGCGCCCTCGGAGCCGCGCGCCACGTGCGAAAGCGAGTTGCGCGCCATCTGGCCGGGGGCCTTGGCGGGGTTGCGCGGCTGCCAGTTGACGCCCGAGGTGGAGTGTTCGAGCAGGATCCAGGGGGCGCCGCCCGCGACGGACCGGGTGAGGTCGGCGGCCATGGCGAGGTTGACGTGGGTACGGCGGCCGTCGGTGATCAGGTAGTGGTCGTTGGTGACGATGTCGACCTCGCGGCCCCAGGCCCAGTAGTCGACGGAGTCGCACTGGCTGAGTGCGGTCATGAAGTTGGTCGTGACCGGCACTCCGGGCGCGAGGCGGTGCAGGATGTCCCGCTCCGTGCGGAAGTTCTCGCGCATCGTCGCGTCGGCGAACCGTTTGTAGTCGAGGGCCTGGCCCGGGTTGCCGACCGTCGGGGTGGCACGCGGTGGGTTGACGTCCTCGAGGCTCGCGTACCGCTGGCCCCAGAAGGCGGTGCCCCAGGCCTCGTTGACGGCGTCGACCGTGCCGTACGTCGTCTGCAGCCAGCGGCGGAAGTGGGCGGCGCAGGAGTCGCAGTAGCAGGCGGAGACGGGGACGCCGTACTCGTTGTGCACGTGCCACATGGCCAGCGCCGGGTGGCCGCCGTAGCGCTCGGCCAGGCGCGTGGTGATGTTCGCGGCGGCCGCGCGGTAGTCCGCGTTGCTGTGGCAGATCGCGCCGCGGGAGCCGAACTCGTAGCGCACGCCCTCGGCGGTCACCGGCAGTGCGTGGGGGTGCCGGCGGTAGAACCAGACCGGCGGCGACACGGTCGGGGTGCCCAGGTCGACGCGGATGCCGTGCTCGTGCAGCAGGTCGATCACCCGGTCGAGCCAGCCGAAGTCGTACTCCCCCGGCGAGGGTTCGAGGAGGGCCCAGGAGAAGATCCCGACGCTGACCATGGTGACGCCGGCCTCCCGCATCAGCCGGACGTCGTCCTGCCAGACGGATTCCGGCCACTGCTCGGGGTTGTAGTCCCCACCGAAGGCGAGCCCGGTGAGGCCCTGGGGGGTGGTCTCCGGCATGGATCTCTCCCGTTTTATCGATCATTTGGGAACGTGCACACACATCATCAGCGATGCGGGGCCAACATAACCGCACAGCAACAACCATTGACAAGTGTCCGGGATGTTTCTCTACTGTGAACGCTCACAGACACCAGAACCCAGGTCAGGGAGAGATCCATGTCCATCACGAAGCGCCGACGCCTCGTGGCAACTGCTGTTGCCGTCGCACTGGGCAGCACCGCCCTCGCCGCCTGCGGCTCGTCCGACGAGGACGGCGGCGCCGAGTCCGGTCCGGTCTCGCTCACGTACTGGACGTGGACGCCCGGCATGGACAAGGTCGTCGACCTGTGGAACAAGGGCCAGGGCAAGAAGGACCGGATCACGGTCACGGTGAAGAAGCAGGCGTCCGGCGACACGCTGATCACCAAGATCCTCACCGCGCACAAGGCCGGCAAGGCCCCGGACCTGGTCCAGGCCGAGTACCAGGCGCTGCCGACGCTGGTCAGCAACGACGCGCTCGCCGACATAGGCAAGGAGGTCGGCGACGCGAAGAGCAAGTTCGCGGACGGCGTCTGGCAGCAGACGACCCTGGGCACGGACGCCGTCTACGCGGTGCCGCAGGACATCGGGCCGATGATGTTCTACTACCGCGCCGACCTCTTCAAGAAGTACGGGCTGACCGTCCCCACGACCTGGGAGCAGTTCGCCGAGACCGCCCGCGCGCTGAAGAAGAAGTCCCCGGACACCGACCTCACCACGTTCTCCGCCAACGACTCCGGCCTCTTCGCGGGCCTCGCCCAGCAGGCCGGCGCCAAGTGGTGGACCACCGCCGGAGACAAGTGGAAGGTCGGCATCGACGACGCGGCCACCAAGAAGGTCGCCGACTTCTGGGGCGGCCTGGTCAAGGAGGGCGCCGTCGACAACCAGCCGATGTACACCCCGGCCTGGAACAAGGCGCTCAACACCGGCAAGCAGATCGCCTGGGTCTCCGCCGTGTGGGCGCCGGGCACGCTGACCACCGCCGCGCCCGACACCAAGGGCAAGTGGGCGATGGCCCCGCTCCCCCAGTGGTCTGCCGGCGAGAACGTCACCGGCAGCTGGGGCGGCTCCTCCACGGCCGTGACCACGGACTCGAAGCACAAGGCCGCCGCCGCGAAGTTCGCCGCCTGGCTGAACACCGACGGCGACGCCCTCACCGCGCTGGCCAAGGAGGGGGGCATCTACCCGGCCTCCACATCCGCGCAGCTCAGCGGCGCCTTCATCACCCCGCCGGACTACTTCTCGAACCAGGCGGACTTCTACACCACAGCCGCCGAGATCGCGAAGACCACGGCGCCCTCGGCCTGGGGCCCGAACGTGAACGTGGCCTACACGAGCTTCAAGGACGCGTTCGGCGCCGCCGCCAAGAACAAGTCGGACTTCTCCGCCGCCCTCGCCACGATGCAGTCGGCCACGGTCGCCGACATGAAGAAGCAGGGCTTCGAGGTCTCCGAGTGACCACCGCACGCCGCACGTCGTACGGGGTCAAGGGCGCCCCGTACGCGTTCCTCGTCCCCGCGACCGTCCTCTTCGCGCTGTTCTTCGCCCTGCCCATCGGGTACGCGGTCTGGATCAGCTTCCACAAGGTGCGCGTCTCGGGCCTCGGTCTGGGCTCGGGCGCCCGCAAGGAGGTCTGGGCCGGCCTGGAGAACTACACCGACGCCCTCACCGACGGCGAACTGCTCGACGGTGCGCTGCGCGTCCTCGGGTACGGCTGCATCGTCGTCCCCGTCATGCTGGGCCTGGCGCTGCTGTTCGCGCTGATGCTCGACTCCGAGAAGGTGCGGCTCGCCCCGTTCACCCGGCTCGCGATCTTCCTCCCGTACGCCGTCCCCGGGGTCGTGGCGGCTCTGCTGTGGGGCTTCCTCTACCTGCCGGACGTCAGCCCGTTCTCCTACGTGCTCGAGAAGCTGGGGCTGCCGCAGCCCGACCTGCTCGACGGCGGGCCGCTTTACCTCGCCCTGTCGAACATCGCGGTCTGGGGCGGCACCGGCTTCAACATGATCGTCATCTACACCTCGTTGCGGGCCATCCCGGCCGAGGTGCACGAGGCGGCGAAGCTGGACGGCGCCACCCCGCTGCAGACCGCGCTGCGGATCAAGATCCCGATGGTGGCGCCCTCGCTGGTGCTGACCTTCTTCTTCTCGATCATCGCCACGCTCCAGGTGTTCAACGAGCCGACCACCCTCAAGCCGCTCACCAACTCCGTGTCCACGACCTGGAGTCCGCTGATGAAGGTGTACCGGGACGCGTTCGGCACGGGTGACGTGTACCAGGCGGCCGCCGAGGCCGTGATCATCGCTCTGGCCACGCTGGTGCTGTCCTTCGGCTTCCTGCGGGCCGCGAACCGCCGTAACAGGCAGGAAGCGGCGTCATGAGTTCCCTCGCCGTCCACAAGGCCCCCTCCACCGCCGGCGCTGCCGGCGCCGCACGCGGGCGTCCGCCGTTGCGCGGCCGGATCGCCCTGATCCCCACCGTCACCCTGCTGCTGGGCGCGGTCTACTGCCTCCTGCCGGTCGCCTGGGTGGTCGTCGCGTCCACCAAGTCCGGCCGGGAGCTGTTCTCCACGTTCACCTTCCTGCCGGGCACGGGCTTCGCCGACAACCTCCAGGACCTCGACTCCTACCGCGACGGCGTGTACTGGACGTGGATGGGCAACTCGGCGCTGTACGCGGGTCTCGGCGCGCTGTCGTCGACGTGCGTGTCGGCGTTCAGCGGCTACGCGCTCGCCGTCTACCGCTTCCGCGGCCGGGAGTCGATCTTCAACATCCTGCTCGCGGGCGTGCTGATGCCGCCGATCATCCTGGCCGTGCCGCAATACCTGCTGCTGGCCCGGGCCGACCTCACGGACTCGTACTGGTCCGTGCTGCTGCCGCAGATCCTCTCGCCCTACGGGGTCTACCTCGCGCGTATCTACGCGGCCGCGGCCGTGCCCGCCGACGTGGTGGAGGCCGGGCGGATGGACGGGGCGAGCGAGTGGCGGATCTTCAGCCGGATCGCCCTGCCGATGATGGTCCCCGGGCTGGTGACGGTGTTCCTGTTCCAGTTCGTGGCGGTGTGGAACAACTTCCTGCTGCCGTACATCATGCTCAGCGACGACGAGAAGTTCCCGATCACCCTCGGCCTGTTCACGTTGCTGGAGCAGGGGGCCAACCAGCCCGCGCTGTACACACTGGTGATCACCGGGGCGTTCCTCGCGGTGATCCCGCTGGTGGCGCTGTTCCTGGTGGTACAACGGTTCTGGAGCCTGGATCTGCTGTCCGGAGCCGTAAAGTCATGACCATGAACAATGGTGCGGGGGGCCGGCGCAGACCGCCGACCATCCACGACGTGGCGCGCGAGGCGGGAGTCTCCCGGGGCACCGTCTCGCGGGTGCTCAACGGCGGGCACTACGTCAGCCCGGCGGCCGCGGAGGCGGTCAACGCCGCCATCCGCAGGACGGGTTACGTCGTCAACCGGCACGCCCGTTCGCTGATCACCGGCCGGTCCGACTCCGTCGGCTTCCTGCTCACGGAGCCGCAGGAGCGGTTCTTCGAGGATCCCAACTTCAATGTCCTGCTGCGCGGCTGCACTCAGGCGCTGGCCGCGCACGACGTGCCCCTCCTGCTGATGCTGGCCGGCACCGAGGACGAACGCCGGCGCATCACCCGGTACATCACCGCCGGGCACGTCGACGGGGTGCTGCTGGTCTCCAGTCACTCCGGGGACCCGATCGCCACCGAGCTGCGGGAGGCCGGGGTGCCGCTGGTCGCCTGCGGCAAGCCGATCGGGATCGGCTCCAAGGTGAGCTATGTGGCCGCCGACGACCGCGACGGCGCCCGGGACATGGTGCGGCATCTGCTGGCGCAGGGCCGTCGGAGGATCGGCGTGGTCACCGGCCCGCTGGACACGCCGGGCGGCGTGGAGCGGCTCGCCGGTTACCGGGAGGTGCTCGCCGAGGCGGGCGTCCCGTACGACGAACGGCTGGTCGTGTCCGGCGACTACAGCCGGGCGAGCGGCGAGGCGGGCGCGGAGCTGCTGCTGACCCAGGCCCCGGAGCTGGACGCGGTGTTCGTCGCGTCCGACCTGATGGCGCAGGGCGTGCTGACGGCGCTGCGCCGGGCGGGGCGGCGGGTGCCGCAGGACGTGGCGGTCGGCGGGTTCGACGATTCCCCGGCGGCGACCGCGGCCAGTCCCACCCTCACCACCATCCGCCAGCCCTGGGACCGGATCAGCAGCGAGATGGTCCGCGTGCTCCTCGCCCAGATCGGCGGCGAGGACCCGGCGGCGGTGATCCTTCCGACGGAACTGGTCCGGCGGGAGTCCACCTGACCTCGGGGTCCGCGAGCTGACCTCCGGGCCCGAAAACCGACGCCTCGGGGTCCGCGAGCTGACCTCCGGGCCCGATAACCGACCTCGGGACCCGCCCGGCACGCAGGGCGCTGATCCGGAGTCCCCGGGGCGTCGGATCCGTTGATCCGGAGACCGCCGGGCATCGAGGTCCCTGATCCGGAGCTCTCCCGGCCATGGCGTCGGGTTCGCTGATCCGGAGCCCGCCGGCATCGGGTCCGCCCGGCCTCGCCCGTACGGCGGACAGGGCCGGCGTCTCCTCTTCGGCGTCCGCGACGGACGCCGCAAGGGCCGCGTCCGACGCCTCGCGCCGGGGCCGGAGGCAGGGGCAGGCAGGGGCGGAGGGCCCGTGACGGCAGCCCGCCCCCGGCCTGGGCTCGGAGTGCGGGGCGGGCGTGCATGCGGGCCTGCGGGCCTGCGGCGGTACGGCCCCGCCCGGACGGCGGAGCCAGGACGCGGGTCGGGAGACCGGCCGGAGTGCCGCAACCGGTCAGGATCGGAGAAGCCGTCCACCCCGCCCTCGTCCTAGCGTGGGAACACGGGAACACGGAGGTGCTCCCGGGTACCGCACCACTTCACCGAGGAGAGCGTCATGGCCGCCGGACTGCAGACGATCATCTACCCCGTCAAGGACGTCGCCCGGGCGAAGGCCCTGTTCACCGCACTGCTGGGGGTCGAGCCGTTCGCCGACGAGCCGTACTACGTCGGGTACAAGGCCGCCGGCCAGGACGTCGGCCTGAACCCGAACGGCCACGCCCAGGGGCTCACCGGGCCGGTCCCCTACTGGCACGTCACCGACATCCAGGACCGTCTCGCGGCCCTGCTGGCGGCGGGAGCAGAGGTGCTCCAGGACGTCCAGGACGTCGGCAACGGCCGGCTCATCGCCTCCGTGAAGGACGCGGACGGGAACCTGGTGGGGCTCCTCCAGGACCCCGCCTGAGAGCCGGACCTGTCGAGCCACTGCATGCACCCGCACTAATTGCGTCGTCAACAAATAAGTCGGACAGCGTTACCATGCGGGTATGGCAGCGAAAACGGCCGGGACGGGCCTCGAGGAGCGGTGGCGGGACATCCTGTCGGTGCACGCCCGCACGATGTGCGAGATCGACCGCGAGCTGCATCCGCACGGTCTGGGAGCCAGCGACTTCGAGGTGCTGGACATCCTCGCCGCCGAGGCTCCCCGGGCGGGCGACCAGTGCCGGGTGCAGAACCTCGTCGGACGCGTACACCTCAGTCAGAGCGCGCTTTCCCGGCTCATCGGCCGTCTGGAGAAGGAAGGCCTGGTGGAGCGCTCGATCTGCGCGGAGGACCGGCGCGGGGTCTGGGTCGCCCTGACCCGCAAGGGCCGCGACCTGCACACCGAGGTCCTGCCCCTGCAGCGGGCGGTGCTGGAGCGGATGCTGGCCGGGTCCTAGATCCTGGGCCGGAGGGGACCCGGCCGGCCCCGCTCAGCGGACGAGCAGGGTGCGCACCCCCTCCGAGGTGAGCGTCAGCGGGTGATCGCCGGCCGCGTCGATGGACAGGGACAGCTCACCGGTCGGCCACTGCGCGGCGAGCGCGCCGAGCGGCACCAGCCGGTAGCGGTCGACCTCGGGCAACAGGTCCGCCATCTCCGGCTCCGAGGTGAAGACCGGCACCACGGCCGCTCCCCCGGGCTGCTCGAGAACGGGCAGGGCGACGGTGGCCGGGTTGGTGATGTCCTCGTCGAGGGCGTCGTCGGGTACCGGCACGAGCACGTCGCAGTGCGCGAGCGTGTCCAGTGCCGTGGTGTCCTCGGTGTCCCGGGCCAGCGCGTCCAGCGCCAGTGCGGCCGGGTTGTGGTGGCGGTCTTGTGCGGGCGTCTCCATGGTGTCTCCCCTGGTAGCGGCGGTCCGGCTCGCGTACCCGAGCGAGCGGGGCTCAATCCCCCGCACGGCGGGCGGGGGACGTCCGGCCGTCGCGCACGGGGGTCCGACTGGCGGCGGAGGCCGACCGGGATGCCCCTCCCCGCCGCCCGACGCAGCCCCGCCGTCCGACGCAGCCCCGCCGCCCGACGCAGCCCCGCCGTTCCACGGATCGGCAGCCGGGCCCCACTGCGCCCACGGCGGCCACAGCCCCGCCGCGGCCGTCGCGCACCGGCGCCGCGAACACGCCCCGCTCTTCGGTCAGGGCGCCGTGAACGTCGGCGCAGCCCTCGCGCCGGACCGGGCGGGGCAGCGTTCGAGGCGGGCGACCGAGTCGGTCACGGCCCTAGGAAGAGTGCCTGCGGGCCGACTCGTTCTCCTGGGCCAGCCGCCTGAGCGCCATCAGCGCGGGCTCCAGGAGGACGGTCAGCAGCAGGGCGCGCTCGGCCGCCTCCAACGGGTTCTCAAGAGACTCGAGTTGGTCGAGATCGAGGACGGCGGTGCGCTCGGCGAGCCGCGCGTAGGGCAGCAGGGTCCGCCAGTCGAGCGGGACGCCGAGCGCACGCAGGGAGCCCAGGGTCTCGGCGAGCACGGCGCGGGCGGGCGCCGCCTGGTGCACGTCCCAGGCAAGCTCCTCGACGAGTTCGTCGACCTCGGCAGCCTCCGGTCCGTTCTCGGCGGGCTCCTCGCCCACCCGAACTGATCCCAGCGCGAGGCCCAGCAGCCGGTGGGTGTCGCCCGTGTGCTCGGCGAGGGCGTCGAGCACCTCGCGGGTGGTGCTGACCGACAGGCCGCGTACGCCGGTCAGCGCGCGGATCAGACGAAGCCGGCGCAGGTGCTGGTCGTCGTACTCGGCCTGGGTGGCGGCCGTCTGACGGCCCGGCGGGAGGAGCCCCTCACGGAGGTAGTACTTGATCGTCGTCACGGAGACGCCGCTGCGGCGGCTCAGTTCGGAGATGCGCATGCGATCGGCTCCGGTTCGGTGCTCGGTCTTGCCCGAAAAACTGGATACCTCTACTGTCTAACATAGATAGTAGAGGTATCCAATATTCCCTCGCGCCGCCGGAGAGAAGGCATCAGCCATGCCCACCCTGCGCTGGACCACCGTCAGCACCCCCGCTCCCGACGCGGAGGCGTTCGTCATGGCGTCCCGCTTCGAGGTCCGCTCGTTCAAGGACGTCCCGCGCTTCTTCCTCAAGTCGCTGGCCGCATGGAAGCAGGTGTCCGGCGCGCCGGGCGCCTACGGCGCCTCGCTGATCGCCCAGCCGCTGAAGCGCACCTTCTGGACCCTGTCGGCCTGGGAGGACAAGGAGGCGCTCTACACGTACGCGCGGACCGAACCACACAAATCGATCATGACCGGACTGCGGTCCACGATGAGGGACTCGGTCTTCACCTTCTGGCAGGCCCCGGCGGCGGACCTGCCCGTCGACTGGACGGACGCCCGCCGCCGCCTCGCCGAGCAGTCCCGCACCGGTGCCTGAAACCCCTCGCCCAGGAGAGATCCACGCCATGACGCTGTCCGAAGTGAGCCCGGTCCTCGACGAGCCGGCCGCCTCCGCCCCGCCGGCCGGGCGCCGCCGCACACCCCTGTGGCTCGCGATCGTCGCCGCCAGTGTGCCCATGTTCATGGTCGCGCTGGACAATCTCGTCGTCTCCACTGCCCTGCACACGCTGGCCGTGGACCTGAAGGCGGACACGCAGCAACTGCAGTGGTTCGTCAGCGCGTACGTGCTGAGCTTCGCCTGTCTGCTCATGACCGGCGCAGCGCTCGGCGACCGGTTCGGGCGACGGCGGGTCTTCGTCGCCGGAATCGCCCTGTTCACGCTGGCGTCCATCGGCTGCGGCCTCGCCGACACCAGTGCCCAGCTGATCACCTTCCGCACGGTCCAGGGCTTCGGCGCGGCGGCCGTCATGCCGCTGTCGCTGACCCTGCTGTCCCAGGCGGTGCCGGACCGGCTGCGCGGCATGGCGCTCGGCGTGTGGTCCGGGGTCAGCGGGCTGGCCGTCGCGATGGGCCCGGTGGTGGGCGGCGCGGTGGTGGAGGGCCTGGACTGGCGGTGGATCTTCTGGATCAACGTGCCGGTGTGCCTGATCGCGATTCCGCTGGTGCTCTTCGCCCTCCGGGAGAGCTCGCTGCCCGGCGTGCGCCTCGACCTGGTCGGCATGGTGCTGGCGGCGGCCGGGCTGTGCGCGGTGGTCTGGGCGATCGTGCACGGCGAGCCGGACGGCTGGACGTCGGCGAAGGTGCTCGGCGTGTTCACGGCGGGCGGGGTCCTGCTGGCCGGGTTCGTCGGATGGGAGTCCCGGGCGCCGGAGCCGATGCTGCCGCTGTCGTTCTACCGGGTCCGGTCCTTCACCCTCACCAACGTCGTCTCGGCGACGATGTACTTCGGCGTCTTCGGCTCCCTGTTCCTGCTGGCGCAGTACCTCCAGATCGTGCCGGCGCGCACTCCCCTGGAGGCCGGTGTGCGCACCCTGGCCTGGACGCTGATGCCGATGTTCGTCGCCCCCGTGGCGGGCCTGCTCACGGACCGGGTGGGCGGCGGCCGGCTGATGGCCCTCGGCCTCTTCCTCCAGGGCGTCGGCCTGGGCTGGATCAACCTGGTCGCGGACGTCGACACGGCGTACACCTCCCTGGTCGGACCGATGATCGTGGCCGGCGTCGGCATGGGCTTCGTGTTCGCGCCCACGGCGGCGGTGGTGCTCGGCTCGGTCGCAAGGGAGCACGCGGGCAAGGCCTCCGGCGCCAACTCCACGGTCCGCGAGATAGGCGGCGCCCTCGGCATCGCCGTGCTGAGCACGGTCTTCGTGGGCCACGGCAGCACCGGGGACCCGCGGCAGTTCGTGGACGGGCTGCATCCCGCGGTCTGGACGGGCGTGACGGTCGTCTTCGCCGGCGCCGTGTGCGCGCTCGGCATCCCGCGTCGGCAGCAGCCCTCCGAGCAGGCCTGACGCCCCCCGGCCGGCGGCCCGGGCGGACGCCTTCGCGTTCCCCGCCAGGGCTCCCGCCCCGGCCGTCCGTGCGGCGACCGCACCCCTGCACACCTGAGCGCGGGCCCGCTTGAATGATCGAAAAGCCGTGGGGTTAGCATATGAGCGCCACCTAGCTCGAAAGATAGGCCCGTGACGCTCAACGACGATTCGTTCACTGACTGGAAGAACCGCGAGGAGATCGCGGAGTCGATGATCCCGATGATCGGGAAGCTGCACCGCGAGCGGGACGTGACAATCCTGCTGCACAGCCGCTCCCTGGTGAACAAGTCGGTGGTCAGCATCCTCAAGACCCACCGGTTCGCCCGGCAGATCGCGGGCGAGGAGCTCTCGGTCACCGAGACGCTGCCGTACCTGGAGGCCCTCACCTCGCTCGACCTCGGTCCGTCCCAGATCGACCTCGGCATCCTCGCCGAGAGCCACCGGGCCGACGACCGCGGTCTGTCGGTGCGCGACTTCACCGCCGAGGCCGTCGCCGGCGCCACCGGCGCGAACAAGATCGACCGCCGCGAGCCCCGCGACGTCGTGCTGTACGGGTTCGGCCGCATCGGCCGCCTCGTGGCCCGGCTGCTCATCGAGAAGTCGGGCTCCGGCAACGGGCTTCGGCTGCGCGCCATCGTGGTCCGCGGCGGCGGCGAGCAGGATCTCGTCAAGCGGGCCTCCCTGCTGCGCCGCGACTCCGTGCACGGCCAGTTCCAGGGCACGATCACGGTCGACGAGGCCAGCAACAGGATCATCGCCAACGGCAACGAGATCACGGTCATCTACGCCGACGACCCGTCCGAGGTCGACTACACGGCGTACGGCATCGACAACGCCATCCTGATCGACAACACCGGCAAGTGGCGCGACCGCGAGGGTCTGTCCAAGCACCTGCGTCCCGGTGTCGACAAGGTGGTCCTGACCGCGCCCGGCAAGGGCGACGTCCCGAACATCGTGCACGGCGTCAACCACGACACCGTCAAGCCGGACGAGCGGATCCTGTCCTGCGCGTCCTGCACCACCAACGCGATCGTCCCGCCGCTGAAGGCGATGGCCGACGAGTACGGCGTGCTGCGCGGCCACGTGGAGACCGTCCACTCGTTCACCAACGACCAGAACCTGCTGGACAACTACCACAAGGCCGACCGCCGCGGCCGTTCGGCGCCGCTGAACATGGTCATCACCGAGACCGGCGCCGCGTCCGCGGTCGCCAAGGCGCTGCCCGACCTCGACGCGCCCATCACCGGCAGCTCGATCCGGGTCCCGGTGCCGGACGTCTCGATCGCCATCCTGAGCCTGCGGCTCGGCCGGGAGACGGACCGCGAGGAGGTCCTCGAGTACCTGCGCGGGGTCTCGCTGACCTCGCCGCTGCGCCGTCAGATCGACTTCACCACGGCGCCGGACGCGGTCTCCATGGACTTCATCGGCTCGCGCCACGCCTCGATCATCGACGCCGGCGCCACCAAGGTCGACGGCGACAACGCGATCCTCTACCTCTGGTACGACAACGAGTTCGGCTACTCCTGCCAGGTCGTCCGCGTCGTCCAGCACGTCTCGGGCGTGGAGTACCCGACCTTCCCGGCGACCAGCGCCTGACAGGCGCCTGACCGGCTGCCGCCGGAACAGGTCACCGGACCGCGGGCGGCGGAGCGGGGCACCCGACGGGCGCCCCGCTCCGCCGTTCCCAGGATCCGTCAGGCGGACGTCTCCGGGCGGCCCGGCTCGGCCCAGTGGGTGTGGAAGGCCCCCGGACGGTCGGTGCGGCCGTAGGTGTGCGCGCCGAAGTAGTCGCGCTGTCCCTGGAGCAGGGCGGCCGGCAGCCGCTCCGCGCGGAGGGTGTCGTAGTGGGCGAGCGCGGCGGAGAAGGCCGGCACCGGGATGCCGCGGCGGGCGGCGGAGGCCACGGTCTCCCGCCAGGGCACCTGGGCGTCGGTGATCTCCATGGCGAACTCCATCTCGCCGAGCAGGCTGACCAGCTTCGGGTCGGCCGCGTACGCGGCGCGGATGCGGTCGAGGAACGAGGCACGGATGATGCAGCCGCCACGCCAGATCCGCGCGACCGCGCCCAGGTCGATCTTCCAGCCGAACTGTTCCGCCGCGTCCTGGATCATCTTCCAGCCCTGGTCGTAGGCGATGACCTTCGAGGCGTACAGGGCGTGCTCGACCTGCGAGGTGAAGCGCGAGGCCTCGGTGCGACTGAGCGGGGGCGTGGTGCCGCCGGGAAGTCCGGCGTACGCGGCGCGCAGTTCGCGCTGGCCGGAGGAGGCCCGGGCGAACGTGGCCTGGGCGATGGCGGTGACCGGAGAGCCGAGATCCAGGGCGGTCTGCACGGTCCAGCGGCCGGTGCCCTTCTGACCGGCGGCGTCGACGACGACGTCGACGAAGGCCCGTCCGGTATCGGCGTCGGTGTGGGCGAGCACCTCGGCGGTGATCTCGATGAGGTAGGAGCCGAGCCGGCCCTCGTTCCAGGTGCGGAAGATGCCGGCGATCTCGGCCGGGGTGTAGCCGGCGACCTGGCGCAGCAGGTCGTACGCCTCGGCGATGAGCTGCATGTCGGCGTACTCGATGCCGTTGTGCACCATCTTCACGAAGTGCCCGGCGCCGTCGGTGCCGATGTGGGTGGCGCAGGGCTCGCCGTCGACCTTCGCGCTGATGGACTCGAACATCGGGCCGAGGACGTCGTACGACTCGGGGGAGCCGCCGACCATGACGGCCGGCCCGTTCAACGCGCCCTCCTCGCCGCCGGAGACACCGGCGCCGACGAAGTGCAGGCCGCGCTCGCGCAGGGACTCCTCGCGGCGGCGGGTGTCTGCGTAGTGGGCGTTGCCACCGTCGATGATCATGTCGCCGGGCTCCAGGAGCGGGGCGAACTCCTCGATGACCGCGTCGGTGACCTCGCCCGCCTGCACCATGATCATCAGTCGTCGGGGACGTTCGAGCGCCGCCACGAAGTCGGCGGCGGACTCGGCGGGGACGAAGGCGCCCTCGTGGCCGAACTCCTCGATCAGCGCACGGGTGCGCCCGACGCTGCGGTTGTGGACGGCGACGGTGTAGCCGTTGCGGGCGAAGTTGCGCGCGAGGTTGCGGCCCATCACGCCGAGGCCGGTGACGCCGATGGCGGCGGTTGCGTTCACGAGGTACGTCCCTTGGATCGATGGCGCGGTCGGAGGGGCGGGCGGCCCCCGGTACCCCCAGGTACGGACCGTCGGCCGGTTCTTCTCGATTCGCCGCCGAACAAGCCTGAACAGCCGATCGCCGGGGCCGCCGCGCTCCGATCCGCCGGCCGTGTCTACCGGCGTCGCCAGGGCAGCGCCGCGGGGTCGGCCTCGGTGCTCTCGGCCCGGTGCAGGGCCTCGCTGATCGCCTCGCCGATCTCCGCGAAATGCCGCACCTGCTCGGGGGTGAGCGCGTCGAACACCGCCCGGCGCACGGCCTCGACATGGCCGGGGGCCACCTCCACCAGCAGGGCCCTGCCCGCGTCGGTGAGGCAGGCGAGCTGGCCGCGGCCGTCGGCGGGGTCCTCCCGGCGGTCCACGAGGCCGACGTCGCGCAGCCGGCTCACCGCGTGGGTGAGCCGGCTGCGGGTGATCTTCAGCCGCTGCGCGAGGTCGGACATGCCGAGTGTGTTCTCCGGGGCCATGGAGAGGTAGGTCAGCAGGCTGTAGTCGGCGTGCGTCATGCCCGCGTCGCGCCTCAGCTGCCGGTTCAGGTGGTCGGACAGCAGGGTGGAGAACTCGATGTAGGCCAGCCAGGCTCGTCGTTCGTCGGCGTTCAGCCACCGGGGCGTCGTGGGCATGCGCACACAGTACGGGGTGCTTTCCGGCGATCGGTCCGCTCGCGGCGGGCGGCCGGATCACGGGTCGGCCGAGGCGCGTCGGACGTGGGGGCGGGACGAAGCGCCGGCCGAGCACCCGCCTCCGGGGGCCGCCGCCCCGCGCGCCGGGCGGCGGCTCCCACGCC
>NZ_JBMNDR010000084.1:0-40875 GCF_052543235.1 Streptomyces sp. SAS_272
GGCGGCGCCCAGCGCGTGCAGCGGGGCGTCGCGGTAGAGGTCGAGAGCCTCTTCGGGGGTGATCCGCCCACCGGCGGCGGCACGGTCGAGGACGGACTGGAGGCGGTGTTGCGGAGGTCGGGGCATGGTGGTGGCCGGGCCTTTCCGGTGGCGTGGGGCGTTCAGGGGGCGATGGGATCGAGCAGCCGGACGGCGACGTCGGGCGGGAAGCCCTCGTCGCCGCCGCCGACCTGGCGCGCGAATTCGGCGATGCCCGCGAGCTGTTCCTCGCCGAGACTGAAGTCGAGGGCCGTGGTGTAGTAGCGCTCGAGCGTCGCGGCGTCGAACTCCTCCCACTGGGCGGCCTGTTCGCAGACCTTCGCCACCTCCGCCAGGGACAGGTCCCGCGAGGCCAGCAGATCGGCGTGGACCTGGCGCACCAGTTCCGGTTCGCGGGCCAGGAAGTCGCGGCGCGCGGCGAACACGGCGAACACGAAGGGCAGTCCCGTCCAGTCCTTCCACATCCGGCCCAGATCGTGCACCTCCAGGCCCATCCGGGGCGCCTCGTGCAGGGCCGCGCGCAGGGCGGCGTCGCCGATGATCACCGCGGCCTTCGCCTCGGACATCATGGTGCGCAGGTCCGGCGGGCACACGAAGTACTCGGGGTTCACCCCGACGCGCTCCGTCAGCAGCAGCTGCGCCAGACGGACCGACGTGCGGCTCGTCGCGCCCAGTGCCACCGGCTGCCCGTCCAGTTCCCCGAGCGGTACCTGGCTGACGATCAGGCAGGACATGACGTCTCCGTCGCTGCCGACCGCGATGTCCGGCAGGGCGACCAGGTCGTCCGCATGCCGCAGGAACTCCAGGAGGCTGATCGGGCCCATGTCCAGATCGCCCGCGGCGAGCGCGTCGTTGAGGCCGTCCGGCGTGTCGGTGTGCAGATCCATGTCGAGGAGGGACCCGGTGCGGGCGAGTCCCCAGAACAGCGGCAGGCAGTTGAGGAACTGAATGTGGCCCACACGGGGCCGGCGCCGGCGCACAGGCGTCGACCGCACCGTGTCGGGCGCGAGTTGCTGGGTCATGGTGCACAACTCCCGGAAACGGGTCGAGGGGAGGGACAGAGAAACGCCGTCAGGCTCGGGGGACCGCGGCGGTGAAGTGCTCGTTCAGCACGGCCAGGACCTCGGCCGGCCGTTCCGAGAGGAAGAAGTGCCCGCCGGAGAAGACCCGCACGTCCGATGCGGCCTCGGTGTGCTCACCCCACGCGCGGGCTTCCTCCAACGACGTACGCGGGTCGGCGTCGCCGGTGAGGACGGTCACGGGGCAGCGCACCGCGGCGCCGGGCTCACAGCGGTACGTCTCGACGGCCCGGTAGTCGCTGCGGATCGCGGGCAGCACCATGCGCAGCAGCTCCTCGTCCTGGAGGACCTGGGCGTCGGTGCCGGCCAGAGCGCGCAGTTCGGCGATCACACCGTCGTCGTCGCGCATGTGCACGCTCTCGTTCCGCACCCGCGAAGGGGCGCGGCGCCCGGAGGCGAAGAGCCGGACGGGGCCCGCGCCGGTGCGCTCCATGCGGCGCGCGACCTCGAAGGCCACCAGGGCGCCCATGCTGTGACCGAAGAAGGTCGTGGGCCGGTCGTCGTCCCACTCCGCGAGGGCCGCGCAGACCTCGTCGGCGAGTGCGGCGATCGAGGCGGGGCCCGGTTCGTGCCGGCGGTCCTGACGACCGGGGTACTGGATGGCGGCGACATCGACGCCGGGGCTGAGCGCGGCGGCGACCGGCAGGTAGAAGCTGGCCGAACCGCCCGCGTGCGGGAAGCAGACCAGCCGCTCGGCCGCGTCGGAGGAGGGCCGGAACCTGCGGACCCACAGGTTGTCGGTGGTGGAACTCATCGGACGTGTGTCCTTCCCGTGCGTCGATGTAGCGGCCCGGCGGTGCGGTGGCCGGGGCGGTGCGGCGGCCCGGCCCGCCGGGCGGTGAATCCGGCCGCTCCGGGGCCGGGGGCGAGAACGGGGGCCTAGTCGGCGGCCTCGGGGCCGTACACCTCGACCCCGTCGGAGACACGGCGCACGTGGATGCATTCGCCGGGGCACTCCTTGACCGAGTCGACCACGTCGGTGAGCAGATCCAGGGCGAAGCGCGTCGTCGCTCCCGGAGCCTGGAGCAGTTCGTCCTGCTCGCTCTTGACGTAGGCGAGCCCGTCGACGTCCAGTTCGAACACCTCGGGGACGTACTGGGCACAGATCCCGTCGCCGGTGCACAGGTCCTGGTCGATCCAGACTTCCAGGTCCTCGTCATTCGTCGTCCGTGGGGACATAAACACCTGCCTGGCCATGTCGTCGTGGTGTGAACACGGTGCGCGGACATCTGCTCGAGACCGAGCGGCGTACGCACCGCACACGTGGGAAGTCGTGCACGCGGTACACGAAACGCCCGGCCGCTGCGGCCGGGCCGGCGGGTCACACCCGCATGGGCTGCGGCGACTCGCGCAGGGCCGGGTCGGGGCCGTCGTACTCGCGGATGATCTCGTAGCGGGTGTTGCGCTCCACCGGGCGGAACCCGGCGTCCCGGATGAGGTCCAGCAGGTCCTCGCGGGTCAGCTTGTTCGGCGTGCCGTAGTTGTCGGCGTCGTGCGTGATCTTGTACTCGACGACCGAGCCGTCCATGTCGTCCGCGCCGTGCTGCAGCGCGAGCTGCGCGGTCTGGACGCCGTGCATCACCCAGAAGACCTTCACGTGCGGGACGTTGTCGAAGAGCAGCCGCGAGACCGCGAACGTCTTCAGCGCCTCCGCGCCCGTCGCCATCGTCGTCCGGGCCTGGAGCCGGTTGCGGACCTTGCCGTCCTTCATGTCCACGAAGTCGTGCTGGTAGCGCAGCGGGATGAAGACCTGGAAGCCGTTCGTCTCGTCCTGCAGCTCGCGCAGCCGCAGGACGTGGTCGACGCGGTGGCGGGGCTCCTCGATGTGCCCGTACAGCATGGTCGACGGGGTCTTGAGCCCCTTCTCGTGCGCCAGGCGGTGGATCCGCGACCAGTCCTCCCAGTGGGTGCGGTGGTCCACGATGTGCCGGCGGACCTCCCAGTCGAAGATCTCCGCGCCGCCGCCGGTCAGCGACTCCAGGCCCGCGTCGATCAGCTCGTCCAGGATCTCCGAGGCCGTGAGCCCGCTGATCGTCTCGAAGTGATGGATCTCCGTCGCCGTGAACGCCTTCAGACCGACGTTGGGCAGCGCCTTCTTCAGCTCGCGCAGCGAGCGCGGGTAGTAGCGCCACGGCAGGTTCGGGTGCAGCCCGTTGACGATGTGGAGCTCCGACAGGTGCTCGTTCTCCATCGCCTTGGCCAGACGCACGGCCTCCTCGATGCGCATCGTGTACGCGTCCTGCTCGCCCGGCTTGCGCTGGAAGGAGCAGTAGGCGCACGAAGCGGTGCACACGTTCGTCATGTTGAGGTGACGGTTGACGTTGAAGTGGACCACGTCACCGTTCTTGCGGGTCCGCACCTCGTGCGCCAGTCCGCCCAGCCACGCCAGGTCGTCCGACTCGTACAGGGCGATGCCGTCCTCGCGGGACAGCCGCTCACCGGAGAGGACCTTCTCCTCCAGCTCGCGCTTGAGCCCAGCGTCCATGGCCGGGAACCTCCTCGTTCAGTGCCAGGCGGCCCGCATGGTGACGGTGCGCACGTGGCATGGGCGTGGTCTGCCGCGTCGACGGTCCCGAGGGCGCGACCGCGACGCCCCGCGGAACCGACCGTTCCGCCCGGTGGTGACCGGGCGGCACAGTACGGATCCGCACCACACGGCGACTCGTCGGTCCGACCGGCCTCGGCGACCCGCGGAACCGGCCAACGATCCGGCAGCCGCGGGTCCCCGGCCGGACGGCGGGCATCGACGCCGCGTCGGGTGGGGCCCGCTCATCCTCGCGGAGGGCAGTCTGGGGAAAACCCCACACCCGCAACGGCTTTGCTGAGGGCATCGCTGCCGTACCCACCACGGAGCAAGAAGGAAGGACCGGCCATGACGGCGCCCCTGACGCTCGCGCACTCGCCCTGCCCCAACGACACGTTCGTCTTCCACGCCTGGACCGAGGGGCTGCTCCCCGACGCGCCGGGCACACGGCTCACCCTCGCCGACATCGACATCGCCAACGGGCTCGCCGAACGCGGCGAACTGGACGTCCTGAAAGTCTCCTACGGGGTGCTGCCGCACATCCTCGCCGACTACGCGCTGCTGCCCTGCGGCGGCGCCCTGGGCCACGGCTGCGGTCCCCTCGTCCTGGTGGCGGAGCCCGGTGAGCCCGCCGCACTGGCCGGCGCCCGCGTCGCGGTGCCCAGCACCACGTCGACGGCCTACCTGCTGTTCCGGCTCTGGGCGGCCGACGCGATACCGGGCGGTGTCGGCGAGATCGTCGTCCTGCCGTTCCACGAGATCATGCCCGCCGTCCGGGACGGAGCCGTCGACGCCGGACTCGTCATCCACGAAGCTCGTTTCACCTACGGGCGCTACGGTCTGCACTGCACGGCCGACATGGGTGAGGAGTGGGAGAAGCGCACCGGACTGCCCATCCCGCTGGGCGCGATCGTCGCCCGCCGTTCCCTGGGGGAACCCGTACTGCGTCGGCTCACCGAAACGATCCGCGCTTCCCTCCGCGCGGCACGGGAAGATCCCGACGCCTCCCGCGCCCACGTCCTGCGGCACGCCCAGGAGATGGAACCGGACGTCGTCGACCAGCACATCGGCCTGTACGTCAACGAGTTCACCGCCGCACTCGGCCAGGACGGACTGTACGCCGTGCGCACCCTCCTGGACCGCTCGGCCGAGCTCGGCCTCCTGCCGCGCGTCGCCGAGAACGCACTGGACACGACCCTCCGTCTGTGAGCGCAGGGTCATGGTCCCGAAGCCCGGCCGGTCTCCGGCCCGCCCGGCAACGCTAGAAGTTCTCTTAGAGCCGCCCGGACCACAGCCCGAAACGGGCGCAACCCTTCCCATAATCGGCCCGAAGGACAGGCCCGGCACCGGGAGCGCCGCGGGCCCGTCCCGCGAGGGCATCGGACGGCACGCCGGCCCTCACCAGGCCCCGGCGCCCGCGAGGCGCCGGGGCCGGCCCGATGCCCGTGCCCCACCGCGAGCCTGTGTGCCCGCCGCCGAAGGGAGACCGATCCGTGAGCGAGGACAGGCTGCGCGAGTTCCTGACCCGAGTCTCCAGCGACCTCCAGCGCACCCGCGCCCGGCTGCGCCAGGTCGAGGGCAGGGCAACGGAACCGATCGCCGTCGTCTCCATGAGCTGCCGCTACCCCGGTGGGGTGCGCACGCCGGAGGACCTCTGGCGCCTCGTCGACACGGGCACCGACGGCATCTCCGCCTTTCCGGACAACCGCGGCTGGGACCTCGGCGCACTGTACGACCCCGATCCCGCCAACCCGGGCACCTGCTACACCCGGGAAGGCGGTTTCCTCCACGACGCCGCCGACTTCGACCCCGCCTTCTTCGGCATGTCCCCGCGTGAGGCCCTCGCCACCGACCCGCAGCAGCGGATGCTGCTCGAGATCGTCTGGGAATCCCTCGAACGGGCCGGCCTTCGCCCGGCCGACCTGCGCGGAAGCGCCACCGGAGTCTTCGCCGGAGTCATGTACAACGACTACGCCACCCGGTTCCCCGAGCCGCCCCCCGGCGTCGAGGGCCACCTCGGCAACGGCAGCGCCGCGAGCATCGCCTCGGGGCGCGTCTCCTACACCTTCGGCTTCGAGGGGCCCGCCGTCACGGTGGACACCGCGTGCTCCTCCTCCCTCGTCGCCCTCCACCTCGCGGTGCAGTCACTGCGGCAGGGTGAGTGCGACCTCGCCCTCGCGGGCGGTGTCGCGTTCATGTCGACGCCGGTCACCTTCCTGGAGTTCAGCCGACAGCGCGGACTCGCACCGGACGGACGCTGCAGGTCCTTCGCCGACGCCACCGACGGCACCGGCTGGAGCGAGGGCGCGGGCGTCCTCCTGCTCGAGCGCCTCTCCGACGCGCGTCGCAACGGCCACGAGGTGCTCGCCGTAGTCCGCGGCTCCGCCGTCAACCAGGACGGCGCGAGCAGCGGACTCACCGCTCCCAACGGACCGTCCCAGCAACGCGTCATCCGCCAGGCGTTGAGCTCCGCCGGGCTCTCGCCGCTGGACGTCGACGCGGTCGAGGCGCACGGCACCGGAACCACCCTCGGCGACCCCATCGAGGCCCAGGCACTCCTGGCAGCCTACGGACAGGACCGCGCCGAGGACCGTCCGCTCTGGCTCGGCTCCCTGAAGTCCAACATCGGTCACACCCAGGCCGCCGCCGGCGTCGGCGGTGTCATCAAGATGGTCATGGCGCTGCGCCACGCCCGCCTGCCCCGCACTCTGCACGTCGACGCGCCCACGACCAAGGTCGACTGGACCGAGGGCCACGTACGTCTCCTCACCGAGCCCGTCGTGTGGCCGCCCGGCGACCGGCCGCGGCGGGCCGGAGTGTCCGCATTCGGGGTCTCCGGCACCAACGCGCACGTCATCCTGGAGGAGACCCCGCCGAACGAGACCGAGGCCACGGAACCGGAAGACGGCGACACGGCACCCGAACCCACGGCGCCGCCGGTCGTCCCCTGGGTCCTCTCCGCCCGGACCGCCGACGCCCTGAGAACTCAGGCCGCCGCCCTGCTCGACCACCTCGACACGCACCCGGGGACCGACGACCTGGCCGTCGCCCACACGCTGACCCTTCGACGCTCCCTCTTCGAACAACGCGCCGTCGTCCTCGGCGCCGATCGCGAGACCCTCACCGCGGGCCTCGACGTCCTCGCCGCCGGCGGCACCTCACCCGACGTCATCACCGCGACCGCCCGCCGCGGTGGTCGGACGGGGTTCTTGTTCGCGGGTCAGGGTGCGCAGCGGGTGGGGATGGGGCGTGGGTTGTATGAGGCGTTTCCGGTGTTCGCGGAGGCGTTCGACGCGGTGTGCGCGCAGGTGGGGGGTGGGTTGCGGGATGTGATCTTCGGTGAGGACGTGGCGCTGCTGGAGCGTACGGAGTGGGCGCAGCCTGCGTTGTTCGCGGTCGAGGTGGCGTTGTTCC
Source organism: Streptomyces sp. SAS_272 (assembly GCF_052543235.1). Classification (NCBI taxonomy): domain Bacteria; kingdom Bacillati; phylum Actinomycetota; class Actinomycetes; order Kitasatosporales; family Streptomycetaceae; genus Streptomyces; species Streptomyces sp. SAS_272. The sequence continues at coordinate 7,057 of NZ_JBMNDR010000084.1, forward strand.
GTCTGGTGGAGTCGTTCGGGGTGCGTCCGGACTTCCTGATGGGTCACTCGGTCGGTGAGATCGCTGCCGCGCATGTGGCGGGTGTGTTCTCGCTGGAGGATGCGTGTGCGCTGGTGGTGGCGCGGGGTCGGTTGATGCAGGGGTTGCCGTCGGGCGGTGCGATGTTCGCCCTTCAGGCGTCCGAGGACGAGGTGGTGCCGCTGTTGGAGGGCCGTGGGGCGCAGGTGTCGGTCGCTGTGGTGAACGGTCCGCGGGCGGTGGTGGTCGCGGGTGTCGAGGCGGCCGTCACGGAGATCGCCGGTCAGCTCAAGGCGCAGGGCCGTCGGGTGTCGCGTCTGCGGGTGTCGCACGCGTTCCATTCACCGTTGATGGAGCCGATGCTGGAGGCTTTCCGTGAGGTCGCGGAGGGCGTCTCCTATGGCTCTGCGTCGGTTCCGTTGGTGTCGAATGTGTCGGGGCGGCTCGCTGTGGAGGGCGAGTTGGCGTCGGCGGAGTACTGGGTGCGGCATGTGCGTGAGGCGGTGCGGTTCGCCGACGGGATCGCTGCGCTGGCCGCCGAGGGAGTGACGCGGTTCCTGGAGATCGGCCCCGACGGAACCCTCACCGCCCTCGCCCGGACCGCTCTCGGGGACGGTGTCGTCTGCGTTCCCGTGCAGCGCAAGGGCCGCCCCGAAGTCGACGGCCTGTTCGCGGCGATGGCCGCTCAGCACGCCTGCGGACTTCCCGTCCGCTGGGACCGGATCTTCGCCGGCGTGCGCCCCGCGCCGCTGCCCACGTACGCCTTCCAGCGCACCCGGTACTGGCCCGAGGTGAAGAAGCGGGCCCTTGCGACGACGGCCGTGGTGACGGCCGGGGAGGCCGCGTTCTGGGCTGCCGTCGATCAGGGTGACGCCGATGAACTCGCCGGTGTCCTCGGCCTCGACGGCGGGGAGCTGAACGGTGTCGTGCCGGCGCTGGCGGAGTGGCGGCGTGCTCAGCTCGAGCGGACCGCCGTGGATTCGCTGCGCTACCGCGTCCGTTGGGATCGTCTGGCGACGGGCGGCGAGCGGACGGTCAACGGTCGGTGGCTGCTTCTGCAGGCCGGTGAGGACGAGGCGCTGCCCGGCATCGAGGAGTTCGTGCCGGGAGTCGAGCGCGTGGTCTGCGCCGCCCATGGGGAACGCACGGTTCTCCGCGATCTGTTCGGCGCGGCCGTGGCCGACGGCGTTCCCGTCGCCGGTGTGCTCTCGTGCCTGCCGGATGTGGACAGCGCTCTCGCCCTGGTGCAGGGCCACGGCGACGCCGGGCTCAGCGCGCCGCTGTGGATCGTCACCGGCGGAGCCGTGGCCGTGGGAGCCGGGACCGAGGCCGCGGTCGATCCCGGGGCGGCCTCCGTGTGGGGCCTCGGCCGGGTCGCAGCGCTCGAACACCCGGATGTCTGGGGCGGTTTGCTCGATCTGCCCACACGGCCGGACCGGCGCGCACTCGCTAGGGCCGCCGCCGTTCTGGAGGCCGCCGACGAGGACCAGGTCGCGGTGCGCGGCGCCCAGGCCTACGCCCGCAGGCTCGTGCCCGCTCCCGTCCCCGCCGGGACGGGGGAGTGGACGTCCCCGGAGCGCGTCCTGATCACCGGCGGCACCGGCGCCCTCGGTGCGCGCGTCGCGCACTGGGCCGTCGCGCGCGGGGCGCGCGAGCTGGTGCTGACCGGCCGTCGTGGACCCAAGGCTCCGGGTGCGGACGAGCTGCGCGCGCAACTCGCCGAGCTCGGCGCGCGGGTGGCCGTGGTGGCCTGCGACATGGGCGACCGTGACGCGGTCGAGCGGCTCCTCGCGGAGCACCCCGTGGACGCGGTGCTGCACTGCGCGGGCGTCCTCGACGACGAGGTCATCGCCGCCTGCTCGCCCGACCGGCTCGCGGCCGTGCTGCGGGCCAAGGCCGTGGCCGCCGACCACCTCGACGAGCTGACCCGTGACAGCGGCCTGTCGGCCTTCGTGACGTTCTCCTCGATCGCCGGCGTCTGGGGGAGCGGTGGGCAGGCCGCGTACGCCGCAGCCAACGCCCACCTGGACGCGCTGGTCGAACGCCGTCGCGCCCGCGGCCTGGCCGGCACCTCCGTGGCCTGGGGGCCGTGGGGCGACACCGGCATGGCCGCCGACGAGGAGGCGGCGAGGCTGCTGATCCGCAGGGGACTGCGGCCGCTCGATCCCGCTGCCGCGCTGACCGCGCTCGAGCGCGCACTGGCCGGCCGGGACACGACCGTGGTCGTGGCCGACGTGGACTGGGAGCGGTTCCTGGCCGCCTTCACCACCGGCCGCCCCAGCCCCCTGCTCGCCGTGCCGGGCGACACGGCCGCGGGACCGGCCGCGGACGGCGCCGTCACGGCGGCGGGCAGCACGCTGCGCGATCGTCTCGCGCCGCTCACCGCGGAAGAGCGCGAGGCCGGCCTGCTCGACCTGGTGTGCCGTCGTGCCGCCGCCGCGCTCGGCCACGCCGACCCGGGCGCGGTCACCGTGGGACGGGCCTTCCGCGACATGGGCTTCGACTCGCTGACCGCGGTCGAACTGCGCAACGACCTCACCGCCGAGACCGGCGTTCCGCTGCCGACCACGCTGGTCTTCGACCATCCCACGCCGCTCGCCGTCGCCGAGCACCTCCGGGACGTGCTGTTCCGGACCGTGGAGGTCCGGCACGAGGCCACGGCACGGATCGCCGACGACGACCCCGTGGTCATCGTCGGCATGGGCTGCCGTCTGCCCGGTGGCATCGACGGCCCCGACCAGCTGTGGGAGCTGCTGGCCGCGGGCGGCGACACCGTCGGCGGGTTCCCCGAGGACCGCGGCTGGGACCTGACGTCCCTGCTCGAGGTCAGCGACACGCGTTCCGGCGGCTTCCTGACCCGGGCCTCCGCCTTCGACGCCGCGTTCTTCGGCATCAGCCCCCGCGAGGCCCAGGCGCTCGACCCGCAGCAGCGGCTGGTGCTGGAAACCTCCTGGGAGGCGCTGGAGTTCGCCGGCATCGACGCCACCGCTCTGAAGGGCTCGCGCACCGGCGTCTTCGTCGGCGCCGGCAGTTCCGGCTACGCCACCGGTCTGACGGAGATCCCCGAGGGCCTCGGCGGACATCTGCTGACCGGCCAGGCGGGCAGTGTCGTCTCCGGCCGCATCGCCTACTCCCTCGGACTCGAGGGCCCGGCCGTCACCGTCGACACCGCCTGCTCCTCCTCCCTGGTCGCCCTGCACCTGGCCGCCCAGTCGCTGCGGTCCGGCGAGAGCGATCTGGCCCTCGCCGGGGGCGTGACGGTCATGGCCGACCCGGGCGCCTTCGTCGAGTTCAGCCTTCAGGGCGGACTGGCCCCGGACGGCCGGTGCAAGGCGTTCTCCGAGGAGGCCGACGGCACCGGCTGGGCCGAGGGTGTCGGCATCCTCGTCGTGGAGCGGCTGTCCGACGCCCGGCGCAACGGCCACCGTGTGCTGGCCGTCGTCGAGGGGACCGCCGTCAACCAGGACGGCGCGTCCAACGGTCTGACCGCCCCCAACGGGCCGTCGCAGCAGCGGGTCATCCGGCAGGCGCTGGCCTCGGCGGGGCTGTCCCCGCAGGACGTGGACGCCGTGGAGGCGCACGGCACCGGCACCACCCTCGGCGACCCCATCGAGGCCCAGGCGCTCATCGCGGCCTACGGGCAGGACCGCGACGAGGACCGGCCGCTGTGGCTCGGCTCCGTCAAGTCCAACCTGGGCCACACCCAGGCAGCGGCCGGAGCCGTCGGCGTCATCAAGATGGTCCTCGCCCTGCGCAACGGGACGCTGCCGACCACCCTGCACGCCGGCCGCCCCTCCTCCCGCGTCGACTGGAACACCGGTCGGGTCCGCCTCCTGGACCGGGCCGTGGCCTGGCACGCCGGTGACCGCACCCGCCGCGCCGGCGTCTCCGCGTTCGGCGTCTCCGGCACCAACGCGCACGTCATCCTCGCCGAACCGGCCGCCGCCGGGCACGAGCCGGGCGCTCCCCGCGCCGGCGGTACGGACCGCGAGCGGACCGCGCTGCCGTGGCTGTTGGCGGCGCGCAGCGCACCCGCCCTGCGCGACCAGGCGAGCCGGCTCCTCGCCCACCTGGAACAGCGCCCGCTTCTGGACGCCGCCGACGTCGCGCACTCGCTCGCCCTCACGCGTGCGCCGCTCGAACACCGAGCCGTCGTCACCGGCTCCGACCGTGCCGCACTGCTGGCCGGACTCCGTGCGCTCGCCTCGGGAGAGACGAGCCCCGCCGTGGTCACCGGGGACACCCTGAGCGGGGGCGGCACCGCGTTCCTGTTCGCCGGACAGGGCACCCAGCGCCCGGGGATGGGCCGCGGACTGCACGACGCGTTCCCCGTGTACGCCGACGCCTTCGAGACCGTCTGCGGGCACTTCGACGGACTCCTCGCACGGCCTCTGGCCGAGGTGGTGCACGAGGGCGACGCGGACACCCTGAACCGCACCGAGTACGCCCAGCCCGCCCTGTTCGCCGTGGAGGTCGCCCTCTTCCGCCTCCTGGAGTCGCTCGGGGCGCGGCCCACCCACCTGATCGGCCACTCCGTGGGCGAGATCGCCGCCGCTCACGTGGCCGGGGTGTTCAGCCTGCCCGACGCCTGCCGGCTGGTCGCCGCCCGCGGCCGGCTGATGCAGGCGCTGCCCGAGGGCGGCGCGATGATCGCCCTCCAGGCGTCCGAGGACGAGGTGCTGCCGCTGCTCGCCGGGTGTGAGGAGGCCATCGGGGTGGCGGCCGTCAACGGACCCCGGTCCGTGGTCGTCTCCGGCGACGAGGACGCCGTTCTCGCCGTCGCCGCCCACTTCGCGGAGCAGGGCCGCAAGACCACCCGGCTGCGGGTCGCTCACGCCTTCCACTCGCCGCGCATGCAGCCGATGCTCGAGGACTTCCGGGCCGTGGCGGACACCGTCGCGTACACCGAGCCCCACGTCCCCGTCGTCTCCGACCTCACCGGCCGCGTCGCCGAACCCGGCCTGCTGACGGACGCCGCGTACTGGGTGCGGCACGTGCGGCACGCCGTACGGTTCGCCGACGCGGTCGCCGCCCTGGAGGAGCAAGGCGTCGTCCGCCTCGTCGAACTCGGCCCCGACACCACCCTGACCGCCCTGGCCCAGGGATCCTGGCAGGGCAGCGCGCCGCTCGCCGTGCCCACGCTGCGCGACGACCGCGACGAAGCGGAGACGTTCCTGACCGCGGTCGGCGCCCTGCACACCCACGGCGCACCCGTCGACCGGCGCGCCGTGCTCCACGCCACCGCGCCCGGCGCCCGCCCGGTGGAACTGCCCACCTACGCCTTCCAGCACCGGCCATACTGGATCGAGGCGGGGGCTGCCGGGGGCGACCCGGCCGCCGCCGGACTCATTCCCGCCGACCACCCCCTGCTCGGCGCGGTCGTCCCGTCCGCCGTCGACGACTCCCTGCTGTTCACCGGCCGCCTCGGCACCCGAGCCGCGAGCTGGCTCGCCGCACACCGCATCGGCGGCACAGCCGTCGTCCCGAGCACCGCCTTCCTCGAGCTCGCCCTCGCCGTCGGCGCCCACGCGGGCTGCCCGCAGGTTCGGGAACTGGTCCTGGAACGCCCGCTGTCACTGCCCGAGCACGACGCCGTCGCCCTGCAGATCCGCGTGGAGGCGCCCGACGCCCGCGGTGACCGTGCCTTCGCCGTCCACGCACGCCCGGCCGCCGGCGCCGGCGCCGCGTGGAGCCGGCACGCCGCCGGTGTCCTCACGGCGCAGACCGAACCGGCCCCGGACCATGACCTGACGGCATGGCCGCCGCCCGGCGCCGAGGAACTGGACGCCGAGGGGCTGTACACGCGGCTGCGGGAGGCAGGTCTCGACTACGGGCCCGTCTTCCAGGGCCTGTCGGCAGTCTGGCGGGACCGGACCGCCGTGTACGCCGAGGTCTCGCTCCCCGAGTCCGCCACGGCCGACGCCGGCCGCCACGACCTGCACCCGGCCCTGCTCGACGCCGCCCTGCACCCGTTGGGCCTCGGGACGTTCGACGGCCTGGGCGAGGGACGCATGCTGTTCTCCGCCGGCGCCGTCCGGCTGTTCGCCACCGGCGCCACGACGCTGCGCGTCCGCCTGGAGCGCACCGGAGCGGACACGCTGTCCCTCACCGCCGCCGACGCGGTCGGCGACCCCGTCCTCGCCGTCGGGTCGCTGCTGCTGCGGCCGGCGCCCGGGGCGTCCACGACCTCGGCTGCCGCCGCCCGCCCGGAGACCGGGCCCGTCCCGGAACCGGGCCGCCGCCGGGCCGCCGCCCGTACCCAGCCCCCCGGCAGCCTCCTCGAACGGCTGGCCGGCAGGCCGGCCGCGGAACGCGAGCGCGCACTTCTCGCCACCGTACGGGACCGGGTCGCCGCCGTGCTCGGCCACAGCGGTCCCGACGAGGTCGAACCCGCCAGACCCTTCACCGACCTCGGCCTCACCTCCCTCACCGCGGTCGAACTGCGCAACGGACTCAGCGCGGCCCTCGGCGTCACCCTGCCCGCCACGCTCGTCTTCGACCACCCGACCCCGGCCGTCCTCGCCCGCCACCTCGCCGACGACCTGTTCGGCGCCGTCGTCACCGGCGTGCCCGCCCGCGTCCGCCGTGCCGTCGACGACGACCCCATCGCGGTCGTCGGCATGGCCTGCCGCTACCCCGGCGGCATCGCCGGGCCCGAGGACCTGTGGGACCTGGTGCGCGCCGGAGTGGACGGCATCTCGCCCCTGCCGACCGACCGCAACTGGAATCCCGAGCGGCTCTACCACCCCGACCCCGACCACCCGGGCACGGTCTACACCCGGGAAGGCGGGTTCCTCCACGACGCGAGCAGCTTCGACCCGGCGTTCTTCGCGATCAGTCCGCGCGAGGCCCTCGCCATGGACCCCCAGCAGCGTCTGCTCCTCGAAGTGTCCTGGGAGGCACTGGAGCGCGCCGGCGTCGACCCCGTCGCCGCCCGCGGCTCCGACACCGGCGTCTTCGCCGGCGTCACCTACCAGGACTACGTGACGATCCTCGCCGCCTCCGACGACAACTTCGAGGGTTACGTGGGCACCGGCAACTCGCCCAGCGTGCTGTCCGGCCGCATCTCCTACGCCCTCGGGCTGGAAGGCCCGGCCGTCTCCGTCGACACCGCCTGCTCGTCCTCCCTGGTCGCCCTGCACCTGGCCGCCCAGTCGCTGCGTCAGGGAGAATGCGAACTCGCCCTGGCCGGCGGTGTCACCGTGATGTCGACGCCGGGCTCGCTCATCGAGTTCAGCCGCCAGCGCGCCCTCGCGGAGGACGGCCGCTGCAAGCCGTTCTCCGCGGACGCCGACGGCGCGAGCTGGGCCGAGGGCGTCGGCATGATCGTCCTGGAACGCCTCTCCGACGCGCGCCGCAACGGTCACCAGGTGCTCGCCGTCGTCAGCGGCTCCGCCCTCAACCAGGACGGCGCGTCCAACGGTCTGACCGCCCCCAACGGGCCGTCGCAGCAGCGGGTCATCCGCCAGGCGCTGGCCTCGGCGGGGCTGTCCCCGCAGGACGTGGACGCCGTGGAGGCGCACGGCACCGGAACCACCCTCGGCGACCCCATCGAGGCCCAGGCGCTGATCGCGGCCTACGGCCAGGACCGCGACGAGGACCGGCCGCTGTGGCTCGGCTCGTTGAAGTCCAACATCGGGCACAGCCAGGCCGCCGCAGGCGTCGGCGGCGTCATCAAGATGGTCATGGCCCTGCGCGAAGGGATCCTGCCGCGCACCCTGTACGCGGACGAGCCGACCCCGCACGTCGACTGGAGCGCCGGCCGGGTCCGGCTGCTGAGCGAGGAACAGCCCTGGCCCGTCACCGGCCGCGCCCGTCGCGCCGGAGTGTCCTCCTTCGGCATGAGCGGCACCAACGCGCACGTCATCGTCGAGCAGGCGCCCGATGCCCCGGCGCTGCCCGCCGAACGCGCCGCGCTGCCCGCCGTCCCCGTGCTGCTCTCCGCCCGCACGCCCGCCGCGCTGCGCGCCCAGGCCGTCCGGCTGCGCGCCTGCCTGCGCGCCCGGCCCGGCACGTCCCTCACCGACCTCGGCTACACCCTCGCCGTCGGACGCGCCTCCTTCGCCCACCGCGCCGCCGTCCTGGCCGACGACGCGGACCGGCTCGACGAGACGCTCGCCGCACTCGCCGCCGACGGACCGCTCAGCGCGCCCGCAGTGGTCGGAGCGGCCGTCCCCGGAGGCGACGAACCCGTTCTGGTCTTTCCGGGACAGGGCGCCCAGTGGGTCGGCATGGCCCGCGAACTCCTCCACGAGTCGCCGGTGTTCGCCGAACAGATCGACCGCCTCGAGCAGGCGCTCGCCCCGCACGTCGACTGGTCCCTGACGGCGGTGCTGCGGGGCGACGAGGACAGCGCCGACCTCGGTCGCGTCGACGTCGTGCAGCCCGCCCTGTGGGCCGTCATGGTGGCGACCGCCGCCCTGTGGCGAGCCCACGGCGTCCGTCCGGCCGCCGTCGTCGGACACTCCCAGGGCGAGATCGCGGCCGCGTGCGTCGCCGGCGCCCTGAGTCTGGAGGACGGCGCCCGCGTCGTCGCCCTGCGCAGCCGGGCCATCACCGGCATCGCCGGCGCCGGCGGCATGATGTCCGTGCCGCTGTCGGCCGACGACACCCGCGCCCGCATGGCGCCGTGGGCGGACCGGCTCGCCGTCGCGGCCGTCAACGGCCCCGCGTCCGTCGTCGTCTCCGGCGAGGCCGGCGCCCTGGACGAACTGCACGCCGCCCTCACCGGTGACGGCATCCGGGCCCGCAAGGTCAACGTGGACTACGGGTCGCACTCCGCACAGGTCGAGGCGATCCGGGACACCGTCCTCGCCGCCCTGGACGGCATCACGCCGCGAGAGGCGGACATCCCCTTCCGCTCCTCCCTCACCGGCGACTGGTTCGACACCACCGGGCTGACCGCCGACTACTGGTACGCCAACCTGCGCGAGACCGTCCGCTTCGAGGAGGCCGTGCGCGGCCTGATCGCCGCCGGACACCGCACCTTCGTCGAGGTCGGACCGCATCCCGTGCTCGCGGTCGGACTGCGTGACACCCTCGACGCGGCCGGAGCGGACGGCGCCGTCCTCGGCTCCCTGCGACGCGACCGGGGCGACCTCAGGCAGTTCCTCGGCGCGCTCGCCGAGGCCCACGTGCACGGCGTCGGCATCGACTTCGAAGCCCTCTTCGCCGGCACCGGCGCCACCCGCACCGACCTGCCCACCTACCCGTTCGAGCACCGGCGCTACTGGCCGACCCTGCGGGAGGCGGTCGCCGCCGACCTCGCCGCCGACGGCGGGCTCACCGCCGACTCCGTCGAGGCCCGCTTCTGGCAGACCGTGGAGCAGGAGGACCTGGAGAGCCTGACCGACGCCCTCGACCTGCCCGCCGACGCCCCGCTCAGCACCGTGCTGCCCGCGCTGGGCAGCTGGCGGCGCGCCCGCCGGGCACTGGCCGCCACCGACGCCCTGCGCTACCGCGTCGCCTTCACGCCGCTCGACCCGGGCCCGGCCACCCTCACCGGAACCTGGCTGCTGCTCGCCCCCGCCGACGCCGCCGGCCACACCGCACTCGCCGACGCGGTCGCCGACGCGCTCGCCGCGGGCGGCGCCCGCACGGTCCGGCGGATCGTCCTGCCGGACGGCGGCGCCGACCGGGCCGCGCTCGCCGGCCTCCTCACCGCCGACGAGGACACGGGACGCGTCGACGGCCTGCTCTCCCTGCTCGCACTCGACACCCGCGACCACCCCGCCCACCCGGCAGTCCCGGTCGGTCTCGCCTCGACGCTCGCCCTGGTGCAGGCGCTCGGCGACCTCGGCGTCGACGCACCCCTGTGGTGCGCGACCCGCGGCGCCGTCGCGGTGGGCGCGGCCGATCCCGCGCCGGACGCCGCCCAGGCCCTCGTCTGGGGCTTCGGCCGGGTCGCCGCCATGGAGCACGCCGAGCGCTGGGGCGGCCTGATCGATCTGCCCGCCGACCTCGACGCCCGCTCCGCCACCCGCCTGACCGCCGTCCTCGCCGCCCCCGGCCAGGAGGACCAGATCGCGCTGCGCGCCACGGGCGCCCACGGCCGGCGGCTGGTCCACGCCCCGGCCGCGGACGTCCTCGCCGAGCCCTGGCAGCCCCGCGGAACCGTCCTGGTCACCGGGGGCACGGGAGCCCTGGGCGGCCACGTCGCCCGTTGGCTCGCCGACCGCGGCGCGACCCGTCTCGTGCTGGCCGGCCGCCGCGGCGCCGACGCGCCGGGCGCCGTCGACCTGCGGGACGAACTCACCGCCCGTGGAGTCGACGTCACCCTCGCGGCCTGCGACGTGTCCGACCGGACCGCCCTCGCCGGCCTGCTCGCCGCGGTCCCCGCGGACCTGCCGCTGGACGCGGTGTTCCACGTCGCCGGCGCCCTCGACGACGGTGTGATCGAATCGCTCGGCGCCGACCGCATGGAGCCGGTCCTGCGCGGCAAGGCCGTCGCCGCCCGGGCCCTGCACGAACTCACCCGCGATCTCGACCTCTCCGCCTTCGTCATGTTCTCCTCCACCGCGGGCGTCCTGGGCGGCGCGGGACTCGGCAACTACGCTCCCGGCAACGCGTATCTCGACGCCCTCGCCGCCGAACGCCGAGCCGCCGGGCTTCCCGCCACGGCCGTCTCCTGGGGCCTGTGGGCCGAGGGCGGCATGGTGGGAGACGCCGCCGGCGACCGCATGCGCCGTTACGGAGTGCACCCCATGGACACCGCCGAGGCCTGCGAGGCCCTCGGCCGTGCCCTCGACCTCGGCGACACCCACGTCGTCGTCACCGACCTGCGCTGGGACACCTACGCGCTGTCCTTCACCGCCCCGCGGCCGACCCGCCTCCTCGACGAACTGCCCGCCGCACGGCGGGCGTTGCAGACCGCCCCGCAGGACACGACGGCTGATGCCGAGGTGTCGTCGCTCCACGCCCACCTGACGGCCCTGCCCGACTACGAACGGGCCGGCGCCGCCCTGGAGATCGTCCGCGGGCACGTCGCGAGCGTCCTCGGATACCCCTCGGCCGACGCCGTCGAACCCGAACGTCCCTTCACCGACCTCGGCATCGACTCGCTCAGCGCCATAGAACTGCGCAACGGCATGAACCGCGTCACCGGCCTGCGCCTGCCGAGCACCCTCGTCTTCGACCATCCCGACTGCCGGGCGCTGGCCGACTTCCTGCTCACCCAGGTCGCCGAGGACACCGCACCCGCCGCGCCGGACGAAGCCCGGCGCCGCACCGTGGCCGACGACGACCCGATCGCCGTCGTCGCCATGGGCTGCCGGTTCCCCGGCGGCATCAGCACCCCCGACCAGCTGTGGCGGATGCTCCTGGACGGTGAAGAGGGCCTCGTCCCCTTCCCCGCGGACCGCGGCTGGGACCTCGACGCCCTCTACGACCCCGAGCCCGGGAAGGCCGGCGCCGTCTACACCCGGACCGGCGGATTCCTCAGCGACGCGGGCGGATTCGACCCGGCGTTCTTCAACATCTCGCCGCGCGAGGCCGTGGCGATGGACCCGCAACAGCGGCTCCTGCTGGAAATGGCGTGGGAGACGTTCGAGCGGGCGGGGATCGATCCGCGGTCGCTGCGCGGCAGCCGGACCGGGGTGTTCGCCGGCACCAACGGCCAGGACTACACCGGAATGCTCGCCGCCTCCGGCGAGGACTTCGAGGGCTACATGCTCACCGGAAACGCGGCCAGCGTCGTCTCCGGCCGGCTGTCCTACACCTTCGGGCTGGAAGGCCCGGCGGTCACCGTCGACACCGCCTGCTCCGCCTCCCTCGTCGCCCTGCACCTCGCCGCGCAGTCCCTGCGCACGGGCGAATGCGACCTCGCCCTCGCCGGCGGCGTCACGGTCATGGCCTCACCCGGTCTGTTCGTGGACTTCAGTCGTCAGCAGGGGTTGGCGGTGGACGGTCGGTGCAAGGCGTTCGCGGAGGCGGCGGACGGGACGGGGTTCTCGGAGGGGGGTGGTCTGTTGTTGGTGGAGCGGTTGTCGGATGCGCGTCGGCTGGGGCATCCGGTGTTGGCGGTGGTGCGGGGTTCGGCGGTGAATCAGGACGGTGCGTCGAACGGGTTGAGTGCGCCTAACGGTCCGTCGCAGCAGCGGGTGATCCGGGCTGCGTTGGCGGATGCGGGTGTGTCCGGGGTGGATGTGGACGTGGTGGAGGCGCACGGTACGGGGACGCGGTTGGGTGATCCGATCGAGGCGCAGGCGTTGTTGGCGACCTATGGTCAGGGTCGTTCGGTGGATCGGCCGTTGTGGTTGGGGTCGGTGAAGTCGAATGTGGGTCATACGCAGGCGGGGGCCGGTGTGGCGGGTGTGATGAAGATGGTGTTGGCGATGCGGTCGGGTGTGGTGCCGGCGACGTTGCATGTGGATGAGCCGTCGTCGCATGTGGACTGGTCGTCGGGTGCGGTGGAGTTGGTGACGGCGGCGCGGGTCTGGGAGGAGGAGGCCGGGCGTCCGCGGCGTGCGGGTGTGTCGTCGTTCGGTATCAGCGGCACCAATGCGCACGTCATTCTGGAGGGCGTCGCCGACGAGGCGTACGACGAAGGCGCGGCCGACGGACCGCACGACACGTCCGACGCCGACGGCACGGACGCCCCGCCCACCCCGTGGGTCCTCACCGCACGCAGCCGTGACGCCCTGCGCGCCCAGGCCGCCCGACTCCTCGAGCACCTGCGGGAGTCGCCCGACACCGGCGTCGCCGACATCGGCCTGTCACTCGCCGCGACCCGCACCGCCTTCGAACACCGCGCCGTAGTCCTCGGCGCCGACCGGGCGGCGCTGACCGACGGACTGCGGCTGATCGCCTCCGGCGAGAGCGGACCGCACACGGTCACCGGCGTCCGCCGCGGTGAGGGCAAGACCGCCTTCCTCTTCTCCGGGCAGGGCGCGCAGCGACCGGGCATGGGACGCGGACTCTACGAAGCGTTCCCGGTCTACGCGGCCGCCTTCGACGCCGTCTGCGCCCATCTCGGCGACGAACTGCGCGACCTCGTCCTCGGCGGCGAAGCCGAGCAGCTGAACCGCACCGAGTGGGCCCAGCCCGCGCTGTTCGCCGTCGAAGTGGCCCTGTACCGCCTGCTGGAGTCGTGGGGCGTCCGCCCGGACCATGTCGCCGGCCACTCCGTCGGCGAGATCGCCGCGGCCCATGTCGCCGGAGTGTTCTCGCTCCAGGACGCCTGCGCCCTGGTCGCCGCCCGTGGCCGGCTCATGCAGGAACTGCCCTCAGGGGGCGCGATGTTCGCGCTCGAAGCCACCGAGGACGAGGTACTGCCCTTGCTGGAGGGGCTCCGCGACGCGGGCATCGCCGCGGTGAACGGCCCGCGCTCGGTGGTCGTCTCCGGCGCCGAGGACTCGGTCACCGGCATCGCCGCACGCTTCTCCGCCGACGGGCGACGCACCACCCGGCTGCGGGTCAGCCACGCCTTCCACTCCCCGCTCATGGAGCCGATGCTCGACGCGTTCCGCGAGGTCGCCGCGAGCATCGCCTACGAGGCGCCCCGGATGTCGGTGGTCTCCAACGTCACCGGCAGCGCCGCCGGCGGCGAACTCCAGGACCCGGAGTACTGGGTGCGCCATGTGCGCGACGCCGTCCGCTTCGCCGACGGCGTCCGCCGGCTCGCCGAGCACGGTGTCGACCGGTTCCTGGAGGTCGGTCCCGACGGCACCCTCACCGCGATGGCGCAGAGCTGCCTGCCGGACGCCGAAGGCGCCCTCCTCGTGCCGTCGTTGCGCAAGGACCGTGGCGAGCGCGAGACGCTGCTCGACGCCGTCGCCCAGGCCTTCGCGCACGGCCTGCCGGTGGACTGGCCGCGACTGTTCGACGGCGCCGCCGCCCGCACCGTTCAGCTGCCCACGTACCCCTTCCAGCGCCGCCGCTTCTGGCCGAGGCCGCCCCTGCTCCTCGGCGACGTCACCTCCGCGGGGCTGGGCGCGAGCAGCCATCCCCTGCTGGGCGCGGCCGTGGAACTGGCCGACGGCGACACCCAGGTCCTCACCGGCCGGCTCGCACTCGGCAGCAGCCCGTGGCTCAAGGACCACGCGCTCACCAGCACCGCCCTGTTCCCGGCGACCGGGTTCCTCGACCTGGCCCTGCACGCCGGCGCCCGGACCGGTTGCGAACAGGTCGCGGAGCTGACGATCCTGGCCCCGCTCACCCTGCCCGCCCAGGGCGGTGTCCAGGTCCAGGTACGGGTCGAGGCCCCGGACGCCACCGGCGCCCGCCCCCTGACCGTGCACGGCCGGCCCGACGCAGCCGAGGCCGGCGCACCGTGGACCCTGCATGCCGGCGGTCTGCTCACCGCCGCCGCCGAACCGGCTGCCGCACCGTACGACTTCACCGTCTGGCCGCCCGAACACGGCACGGAGGTCCCGCTCGACGGCTTCTACGAGGCCTTCGCCGACCGCGGCCACCTCTACGGCCCGCTGTTCCAGGGGCTGACCCGGGTCTGGACGCGCGGCGAGGAGGTGTTCGCCGAGGTCGAGCTGCCCGCGGACGCCGCCCCGGCAGCCGACGCCTTCGACCTGCACCCGGCCCTGCTCGACGCCGCGCTGCACGCCGTGATGTTCGTGCCCATGAAGGACGCCGGACGGCTGCCCTTCTCGTGGAGCGACGTACGCCTGGACGCCGTCGGCGCCTCGGCGCTGCGGCTGCGGATGGTCCAGGAAGGCCCGGAGGCCGTCGGCCTCGCCCTCGCCGACCCGACGGGCCGCCCGGTCGGGTCCGTCGGCTCGCTCACCCTGCGCGAGCTGACCGGCGATCTGGCGGGCTCCACCGTCGGCGCCCCCGACCGTCGTGGCCTGTACGAACTGGACTGGCAGCCGCTGGCCGCGGCGGACGCCGTCGCTCCGGCCGCATGGACGATCGTCGGCGCGGACGAGGCGGAGGCACTGGCCGGCGCATTGCGCGCCTCCGGTCACACCGTGCGCCGCGTCCCCGGCCTCGACGCCCTGGCGGAGGCCGGGGAGGCGCCCGACACCGTCCTGTACGCCGTGCCCGTCACGGCGGGCGTCCAGGGCGACGCCGCCGACCTCGCCGACGCGGCCCGCACGACCCTCGCCGAGGCGCTCGCCGTCGTCCGGCAGTGGGCGGACGACCCGGTGTTCGCGCACGCCCGGCTGGCCGTCGTCACCCGTGACGCCGTCCCCGCGGGCCCCCGCCCGGCCGATCCGGCGCAGGCGGCGGTCTGGGGCCTCGTGCGGGCCGCCCGCACCGAGAACCCGGGCCGCTTCGTCCTCGCCGACACCGACGGCGGCGACGCCTCGGCGGGGGCACTGCCCGCCGTGCTCGGCGACGACGCGTTCGAACTCGTCGTCCGGGACGGGGTGGTGGCCGCACCGCACATCGTCCCGCTGGCCGCAGACCGTGCCCTTCTCCCGCCCGCCGGGACCGCCGCCTGGCGGCTCGGCGTGGAACACAAGGGAAGTCTGGACGGCCTGCGTCTCGAGGCCTGCCCGGAGGTCGACGCGGCGCTCGCCCCCCACGAGGTGCGCATCTCGATGCGCGCCGCCGGCGTCAACTTCCGCGACGTCCTCACCGCGCTCGGCATGTACCCCGGCGACGCCACCGCGATCGGCCTGGAGGGCGCCGGCGTGGTCACCGGGGTCGGCGCCGAGGTGACCGTCCTCGCCCCCGGGGACCGGGTGATGGGCATGTTCGCCGGCGCCTTCGGGCCCGTCGCGGTCGCCGACGCCCGGATGGTCACGCGGATCCCGAAGGGCTGGAGCTTCGCCGAGGCCGCGACCGTCCCCATCGCCTACCTCACCGCCTACTACGCGCTGGTCGACCTCGGCGGACTCGAGCCCGGCGAGAGCGTTCTCGTGCACGCTGCGGCCGGCGGCGTCGGCTCGGCCGCCGTCCAGCTCGCCCGGCACCTCGGAGCCGAGGTCTACGGCACCGCGTCACCCGCCAAGTGGGACGCGCTGCGCGCCGCCGGCCTCGACGACGCCCATACCGCCTCCTCCCGCGACCTCGGCTTCGAGGAGCGGCTGCGCACCGCCACCGACGGCCGTGGTTTCGACGTCGTCCTCGACTCGCTGGCCCGGGAGTTCGTCGACGCCTCCCTGCGGCTGCTGCCGCGCGGCGGCCGCTTCCTGGAGATGGGCAAGACCGACGTACGCGACACCGGGCAGGTCGCCGCCGACCATCCCGGCGTCGTCTACCGGGCGTTCGACCTGATCGAGGCCGGCCCCGACCGGATCGGCGAGATGCTGGCCGACCTGGCCGACCTGTTCGGGCGCGGCGTGCTCAGGCCGCTGCCGATGGCCGTATGGGACGTACGCAGGGCGCCTGACGCCTTCCGGTTCGTCAGCCAGGCACGGCACATCGGCAAGGTCGTGCTGACCCTGCCGACCGAGCCCGACCCGGCCGGCACGGTCCTGCTCACCGGCGGACTCGGCGGACTCGGCCGCATCGTCGCCCGCCATCTCGTCGCCGAGCACGGTGTACGGCACCTGCTGATCGCCGGCCGGCGCGGCCCGGACGCGCCCGGCGCCGCCGAACTGCGCGCCGAACTCCGCGAGTCGGGAGCCGACGTCACGGTGGCCGCCTGCGACGTGGCCGACCGCACCGCGCTCGCCGCGCTCCTTGCGGGCATCCCCGCCGACCGGGCGCTGACGGCCGTGATCCACACCGCGGGTGTCCTCGCGGACGGCGTGCTGTCCTCGATGACACCGGACCGACTGGACGAAGCGCTGCGTCCCAAGGCCGACGCCGTGGTCGCACTGCACGAACTGACCCGCGACCTCGACCTCGCCCGATTCGTGGTCTTCTCCTCCGTCGCCGGCACGTTCGGCGGAGCGGGCCAGGCCAACTACTCGGCCGCCAACGCCTTCCTGGACGCCTTCGCGCACCACCGGCGCGCCCAGGGCCTGCCCGCCGCGTCGCTCGCCTGGGGCACCTGGCTGCCCGAGGCGGGCATGACCGGAGAGCTCGGCGACGCCGACCGCGAACGGCACGCCCGAACCGGCATGGCGCCGCTCGACGCCGCTGCCGGCATGCGGCTCCTGGACGCAGCCGTCGGCACCGACCGGGCCGCACTGCTGCCGATGGACCTGGACCCGGCCGCGCTGCGCGAACACCACGACGTCCTGCCGGTGCTCCTGCGCGGCCTCGTCCGAACCCCCGCCCGGCGCCGCGCCACCGCCGCCGGGACGACACCCGTCACCGGGGCTCCGCAGTCGCTGGCCGACCGGCTGGCTCCGCTGTCCCGCGCGGACCGCGACCAGCTCCTCCTCGACGTGGTCGCCGAGCAGGCCGCCGCCGTCCTCGGACACGGCTCGGCGGACGACATCGATCCCGAACAGACCTTCCAGGAGCTGGGCTTCGACTCGCTGACGGCGGTCGAGCTGCGCAACCGGCTCGGCGCCGTCACCGGCCTGCGGCTGCCCGCCACCCTCGTCTTCGACTACCCGACCGCCCTGGCCCAGGTCCGGTACCTGCTGAACGAACTGTCCCTGCCCGAGCCGCCCGGCACCGCGCAGGCCCTCCTCGCGGAGATGGACCGCCTCGAAGGCTCCCTGGCGGACGCCGACATGGCCGGTGAGGACCACGAGAAGGTCACCGCCCGGCTGCGCGAGCTGCTCTCCCGCTGGCAGGGCGAGCCCCTCATTCCGGTCGCCGTTCCCGCCGCCCGGGACGACGAGCTCGCCGACGTCGAGACGGCGGGCGACCTCTTCGACCTGATCGACCGCGAGCTGGGGGACGCATGAGCGCCCCGCAGGTCCTCCGCACGCACCCGACGCCCCGGCCCCGCCCGGTTCAAGGAAGTGACTTTCGTGGCTGACGACGACAAGTACGTTGAATACCTCAAGCGGGTCACGGGTGAACTCCGCCAGACCCGCCGCAGGCTGCGCGAGGTCGAGGACCGCAGCCGGGAGCCGATCGCCGTCGTCGCGATGAGCTGCCGCTTCCCCGGCGACGTCCGTTCGCCCGAGGACCTGTGGCGGCTCGTCGACGAGGGCCGGGACGCCATCGGCCCACTGCCGGAGGACCGGGGCTGGGACATCGCGGACCGTTACGACCCGGACCCCGACCGGCCCGGCACGTTCTCCACCCGCGAGGGCGGCTTCCTGCGCGACGCCGCCTCCTTCGACGCCGCCTTCTTCGGGATGAGCCCGCGCGAGGCCCTCGCCACCGACCCGCAGCAGCGGATCCTGCTGGAGGCGTCCTGGGAGCTGCTGGAGCGCGCCGGGATCCGGCCGCGGACCCTGCGCGGCAGCTCCACCGGCGTGTTCGTGGGCGCCGCGACCTCCGGTTACGGTCAGGGCCCGGTCGAGGTGCCCGAGGACGTGCACGGACTGATGCTCGCCGGGAACGCCACCTCGGTCGCCTCCGGCCGTATCTCCTACGTCCTGGGCCTGGAAGGGCCGGCCGTCACCGTCGACACCGCCTGCTCGTCCTCCCTGGTCGCCCTGCACTGGGCGGTGCAGGCCCTGCGGGCGGGCGAGTGCGACCTCGCCATGGCCGGCGGCGTCGCCGTGATGGCCACCCCAGGCCTGCTGTTCGAGTTCAGCAGGCAGCGCGGCCTCGCCCCCGACGGACGCTGCAAGGCCTTCGCCGACGCCGCGGACGGCACCGGCTGGTCCGAGGGCGTGGGCCTGCTGCTGGTGGAACGCCTCTCCGACGCCCGCCGCAACGGACACCCGGTGCTGGCCGTGGTCCGCGGCTCCGCCGTGAACTCCGACGGCGCCTCCAACGGTCTGACCGCGCCCAACGGGCCCGCCCAGCAGCGCGTCATCGAGCAGGCCCTCGCCAACGCCGGGATCACCGCCGCGGACGTCGACGCCGTCGAGGCGCACGGCACGGGCACCACCCTCGGCGACCCCATCGAGGCCCAGGCCCTGCTCACCACCTACGGCCGTGCCAAGGACGCCGCACATCCGCTGCACCTGGGTTCGTTGAAGTCGAACCTCGGCCACACCCAGGCGGCGGCCGGCGTCGCAGGCGTCATCAAGACGGTGATGGCCCTCCGGCACGGACGGCTGCCGCGCACGCTGCACGTGGACCAGCCCTCCACGCACGTCGACTGGGATGCCGGTCACGTCCGGCTGCTCACCGAGGCCGCCGACTGGCCGCTCACCGAGGGACGTCCCCGGCGCGCCGCCGTCTCGTCCTTCGGAATCAGCGGCACCAACGCCCACGTCGTCCTGGAGGCCGCGCCCGGCGGGACCGAGCAGGCCGAGGGGAGCGAGGGGAGCGAGGACGCGGGTCCTGCCCCCGCGACCGCCGTGCGGCTGCCGCTGGCGCCCTGGCTGCTGTCCGCGCGCGGCGCTGAAGCGCTGCGCGCCCAGGCCGCCCGCCTCCTCGAACACGCCGACGCCCACCCCGCCGACGACGCGCACGTCACCGCCCGCGCACTCGCCGGTACCCGGCAGGCCTTCGAACACCGGGCCGTCGTCCTCGCCGAGGACACGGCCGGCGCCCGCGACGCCCTGCGCGCCCTCGCCGCGGGGGAGGCGCATCCGGACGTCGTGACGGGCCGCACCCTGCGCGGCGCGACCGCGTTCCTCTTCTCCGGCCAGGGCGCCCAGCGGCCCGGCATGGGCCGCGAACTGTACGGCGCGTTCCCCGCCTTCGCCCGCGCCTTCGACGAGGTCTGCGCCCATCTCGACCCCGAACTGGGCCTGAGCCTGCGCGAAGCCGTCCTCGACAGCGCCCCGGACGACGAGGCGCTGCAGGAGACCGGCCTCGCCCAGCCCGCCCTGTTCGCCGTCGAGGTCTCCCTCTACCGCCTGCTGGAATCGTGGGGCGTCACGCCCAAGTACGTTCTCGGGCACTCGCTGGGCGAACTCTGCGCCGCGCACGTCGCCGGTGTGTGGTCGCTGCCCGACGCCTGCCGGCTCGTCGCCGCCCGCGGGCGGCTGATGCAGGCGCTGCCGCGAGGGGGCGCCATGGTCTCCGTCGAGGCCGCCGAGGACGAGGTCACCGCGCTGCTCGCCGCACACGGCGACGCCGTGTCGGTCGCCGCCGTCAACGGCCCGCGCGCCGTCGTGATCTCCGGTGACGAGACCGCCGTCGAAGCCGTCGCGTCCGCACTCGCGGCCCGCGGCCGCACCACCCGCAGGCTGCGGGTCTCGCACGCCTTCCACTCGGCACGCATGGACGCCGTCCTGGACGACTTCCGGGCCGTCGCCGAAAGCGTCACCGCGCACACCCCGCGCCTGACCGTCGTCTCCGACCTCACCGGACGTCCGGCCACGGCCGAGGAGCTGGCGTCGGCCGACTACTGGGTGCGCCACCTGCGCCACACCGTCCGCTTCACCGACGGCGTCGACTGGCTCGCCACCCACGGTGTCACCCGCTACCTGGAGATCGGCCCCGACGCCACCCTCAGCGCGCTCGCCCGGACCGCGCTGCCCGACGACGGCGCCGACCGCCTCTGCGTGCCCGTGCTGCGCAAGGACCGGCCCGAGTCCCGCACGCTGCTCGCGGCCGTCGCCGCCGTCCACGTCCACGGCGCATCCGTCGAACTCGAGGCCCTGCTCGGCGGCGACCCGGCCGACCCGCGGGTCGACCTGCCCACCTACGCGTTCACGGGGGACCGCTACTGGCTGCGCCCCTCCCTCGACGCCGGCGACGTCACCGGCGCCGGGCTCGTCGGCGCCGGCCACCCGCTGCTCGGAGCCGTCGTCCGCGTCGCCGACGACGACCGGGTCCTGCTCACCGGTCGGCTGTCCACCCGCGCCCAGCCCTGGCTCGCCGACCACACCGTGTCCGGCACGGTCCTGCTTCCGGGCGCCGCGTTCGTCGAACTCGTGCTGCGCGCCGGCGACGAGGTCGGCTGCGCTCTCCTGGACGACCTCACGCTCGAAGCCCCGCTGGTGCTCCCGGACGCCTCCGGCATCCAGCTGCAGATCGCCGTCGGCGCCCCCGACGCGGACGGCCGCAGACCGGTCGCCGTGCACTCCCGGGCCGACGCCGACGACGACGGCCCCTGGACCCGGCACGCCACCGCCGTTCTCGCACCGGCGCCCGCCGCGCCCGAGCCCGGGGCCGAGCCCGTCGCCTGGCCTCCCGCCGACGCCCGCAGCGTTCCCCTGGACGGCTTCTACGACGCTCTCGCCGTCCAGGGCTACCAGTACGGCCCCGCCTTCCAGGGCCTGCGGGCCGCATGGCGGTCCGGCGACGTCTGGTACGCCGAGGTGACCCTCCCGGAGGACCAGCACCGCGACGCCGCCCGCTTCGGCCTGCACCCGGCGCTTCTGGACGCGGCCCTGCACGCCCAGCTCGCCGGTGCCGACGCCGACGCCGACGCCGGTGCCGGCGACGGCGGCGGGGGCGGTGGCGGACGGCGAGGCGTGGGCCTGCCGTTCGCGTTCAGCGGCGTCACGCTGCACGCCGTCGGCGCCACCGGGCTGCGGGTCCGCCTGGAGCGCGGTCCCTCCGGCGCCGTGAGCCTGCACCTCGCCGACGGCACGGGACGCCCCGTCGCCACCGTCGGCTCCCTCGTCAGCCGCCCGGTCTCCCAGACTGCCCCGCACACCTCCCGGCCCGCCGACGGCGCCCTGTACGCGGTGCGCTGGAGCGACACCGCTCTGCCCCACGCCGCTCTGCCCGACGACGCGTTCGCCGACGGCCTGCGGCTCGCCGGCGACGATCCGGCGGGCGTGGTCCCCGCGTGGCCGGTGCTCGGCGCCGACGACGCCCCCTCGGCCGTGATCCTGCCGTGCGTCTCCGCTCCCGACGAGACCCCGGCCGACATCGCCGGCCGCGTCCTGACCGGCCTGCAGACACTGCTGGCCGATCCGCGCACCGACAGCGCACCCCTCGTCATCGTCACACGCGGCGCCGTCGGCGCGGTCGGCGCGGTCGACGGCGAGGACGTCACCGACCTGTCCGCAGCCGCCGTCTGGGGCCTGGTCCGCTCGGCCCAGACAGAGAACCCGGGACGCGTCGTCCTCGCCGACGTCGACGACACCGCAGCCTCCCGAGCGGCCCTCGCGGCCGCCGTCAGCGCAGGGGCGACCCAGTTCGCCCTGCGCGACGGCACGCTGCTCACCCCCGCGCTGACCCGAGTCCCCGCAGCCGACCGGGCGCCCGTCTGGGACGCCGAGGGCACGGTCCTCGTCACCGGCGGCACCGGCGCGCTCGGCGCGCTGGTCGCCCGCCACCTGGTCGTAGCTCACGGCGTGCGCTCCCTGGTGCTGACCTCCCGCAGGGGCGCCGAAGCCCCCGGCGCCCGCGAGCTGACCGACGAACTCACCGCCCACGGCGCCGTCGTACGCGTCGAGGCGTGCGACGCCGCCGACCCGGGAGCCGTGGCCGACCTCCTCGGCACGCTGCCCGCACAGCGGCCGCTGCGCGCCGTGGTGCACACCGCCGGCGTCCTCGACGACGGCGTGTTCGGCTCGCTCACCCCCGACCGGCTCGCCGCCGTGCTGCGGGCGAAGGCGGACGCCGCGCTCACCCTGCACGACGCGACCCGGGACGCCGACCTCACCGCCTTCGTCCTGTTCTCCTCGGCCTCCGGCCTGCTGGGCGGCGCCGGACAGGCCAACTACGCCGCCGCCAACACCGTCCTGGACGCGCTGGCCCACCACCGCCGCGCCACCGGTCTGCCCGCCACCTCGCTGGCCTGGACGCTGTGGGACCACGACAGCGGCATGACCGGCGGGCTCGGCGAGGACGGCCGACGCCGCATCGCGGCCTCCGGACTGCCCGCCCTGGACCCGGACCGGGCCCTCAGCCTGCTCGACGAGGCTCTCGCCGCCGGCGAGCCGCTGCTCGCGCCGCTGCGCACCGACCCCGCCGCGCTGCGCTCCGCCGCCTCGTCCGGACGGCTGCCCGCCCTCCTGCACGGCCTCGTCCCGGCGGCCCCGGCCCGGCGGACCGCCCGCGCCGCGGACGCGGACACCTCCGCACTGAGCCGCCTCCTGTCCGGCCTGTCCGCGCCCGAACAGGAGCGCCACCTGCTCGAGCTGGTCCGCCGCCACGCCGCCGTGGCCCTCGGCCACGGCTCGGCCGGCGCCGTCGACGGCGAACAGTCCTTCAAGGACCTCGGCTTCGACTCCCTCAGCTCCGTCGACCTGCGCAACCGCCTCAACGCCGAGACCGGACTACGGCTGCCGGCCACACTCGTCTTCGACCACCCCCGCCCCACCGCGCTCGCCCGTCACCTCGTACGCGAACTCGCGGGCGTCACAGAGGAGTTCGCCACCACCAGGGCCGCGGCCGAAGAGGACGACCCGGTCGTCGTCGTCGCCATGGCCTGCCAGTACCCCGGCGGCGTCACCTCCCCCGAGGACCTGTGGCGTTTCGTCTCCGAAGGCGGCGACGCCATCGGCGCGTTCCCCACCGACCGTGGCTGGGACCTGGACCGCCTGCCCGGCCTGGAGGCCGGATTCCTCTACGGCGCCACGCACTTCGACGCCTCCCTCTTCGGCATCGCACCCCGCGAGGCGCTCGCCATGGACCCCCAGCAGCGGCTGCTGCTGGAGACGTCCTGGGAGGTCTTCGAACGCGCCGGGATCGATCCGCTCTCGCTGCGCGGCAGCGGCACCGGCGTCTACGTCGGCGCGATGGGCTCCGGCTACGCCTCCGGCCTGGCCGACATCCCCGAAGGCATGGAGGGCTACATCGGACTCGGCGTGTCCGGCAGCGTCATCTCCGGCCGGGTCGCCTACACCTTCGGCCTGGAGGGGCCGACCATGACGGTCGACACCGCCTGCTCGTCCGCACTGGTCGCCCTGCACCTCGCCGCCCACGCCCTGCGCCAGGGCGAGTGCTCGATGGCCCTGGCCGGCGGGGTCACGGTCATGGCCACCCCCGGCACCTACACCGAGTTCACGGCCCAGAACGGGCTGGCGGCCGACGGCCGTTGCAAGGCCTTCGCCGCCGGCGCCGACGGCACCAGCTTCTCCGAGGGCGTCGGCATGCTCCTGCTGGAACGCCTCTCCGACGCCCGCCGCGAAGGCCACCCCGTCCTCGCCGTGATCCGCGGTTCCGCCACCAACCAGGACGGCGCCTCCAACGGCCTGACCGCCCCCAACGGCCCCTCCCAGGAACGCGTCATCCGACAGGCGCTGGCCTCGGCCGGGCTCGCCCCGTCCGACGTCGACGCCGTCGAGGCGCACGGCACCGGAACCACCCTCGGCGACCCCATCGAGGCCCAGGCGCTGTTCGCCGCCTACGGCCGCGAACGGGACGCGGAGCCCCTGCTGCTGGGATCGGCGAAGTCCAACTTCGGTCACACCCAGGCCGCCGCGGGCGCCGCGGGCGTCATCAAGATGGTCATGGCCATGCGCCACGGGGAGCTGCCGCGCACCCTGCACGTCGACGAGCCCTCCCCGCACATCGACTGGTCCAGCGGCACCATCGAACTGCTCACCGAGGCCCGTCCCTGGCCGGCCCGCCGCGACCGGCCGCGCCGCGCGGGCGTGTCCTCCTTCGGGATCAGCGGCAGCAACGCCCACGTCGTCCTGGAGGAGCCGCCCGCAGCCCAGCCCGCCGCCGAACGGGCGGCGCCCGCCGCCGTGCCCCGGGTACACCCGCTCTCCGGGCACACCCCGGACGCGCTGCGTGCCCAGGCCGCCCGGTTGCACACCCACCTGCTGCGCCACGAGGACGACCCCCGCGACCTCGCCCGCACCCTCGCCGTCGCCCGCCATCCGCACGCCCACCGCGCCGCTGTCGTCGCCGCGGACCGCGCGGAACTCCTGGCCGGGCTCGCCGCAGTCGCCGCAGGCGAGCCGGACGCCCGTACCGCCACCGGCACCGCCGGCGGCGCACGGCTCGCCCTCCTGTTCAGCGGACAGGGCGCCCAGCGTCCCGGCATGGGCCGCGACCTGTACGACGCACACCCCGTCTACGCGCGCGCCTTCGACGAGGTGTGCGCCGGACTCGACGTTCACCTCGACGGACCGCCGCTGCGCGACGTCGTCTTCGCCGCCCCGGGCAGCGCCGAGGCCGCCCTGCTGGACCGCACCGCCTACACGCAGGCCGCCCTCTTCGCGTACGGCGCCGCGGCCCACGCCCTCGTCCGCTCCTGGGGCGTGCTGCCCGACGTGCTCGCCGGGCACTCCATCGGCGAACTGACCGCGGCCCACGTCAGCGGAGTCCTCGACCTGGCCGACGCCTGCGCCCTGGTCGCGGCCCGGGGCCGGCTCATGCAGAGCCTGCCCGAGGGCGGCGCCATGGCCGCCCTGGAGGCGACCGAGGACGAGGTCCGGCCGTTGCTGGAGGACCGGGCCGACCGCGTCGCCGTCGCCGCCGTCAACGGACCGGTCTCCCTGGTCGTCTCCGGCCACGCCGAGGACGTGGCGGCGATCGCCGCCGAGTTCAGGGCCCGCGGCCGCAAGACCCGGCGCCTGCGGGTCAGCCACGCCTTCCACTCGCCGCTGATGGACGCCATGCTCGACGAGTTCCGCGCCGTCGCCGCCCGCGTCCGCTTCCACCACCCCACCGTCCCCGTCGTGTCCAACGTGACCGGCGACCTCGCGGCCGGCGACGACCTGACCACCCCCGACTACTGGGTGCGCCACGTCCGCCGCGCCGTCCGCTTCGGCGACACCGTCCGCACCCTGGAGGCGAACGGCGTCACCCTCACACTCGAACTCGGCCCCGACGCCACCCTCACCACCCTGGTCCAGGACGGTCTCAGCGCCTCCGCGGAGATGACCGCCGTACCCCTGGTGCGCCGCGACACGCCCGAGGGTCGCTCCGCGCTGCTCGCCGCCGCCACGCTGCACGTACACGGGCTCGGCGACGTGCCGGCGCCGTCGGCCGACGCCGCGGCCCGGCCCGTGCCCCTGCCGACGTACGCCTTCCAGCGCGAGCGCTTCTGGCTGGAGGCGTCCGCGCCGGCCCCCGCCGCGGCCGGCCAGGAGGCCGCGTTCTGGAAACTCGTCGAGGCGACGGACGCCTCGGCCCTCGCCGAGCGCCTCGCGGTCGACACCGACGCCCCGCTCAGCGCCGTCCTGCCCGCCCTCGCCGCCTGGCGCGGCGAGGACCGCAGGCAGGCGGAGATCCAGGCCTGGGAGCACCGTGTCGTGTGGCGGCCCACCACGGAGAACGCGGCCACACCGGGCGGCGCCTGGGTCCTCGCCGTACCCGACCGGCTCCACGGCGGAGCCTGGGCGACCTCCGTCGCGGACGCGCTCACCGCGCACGGCGCCCACGTCCGCGTCCTGCCCGTCGACTGCGCCACCGCCGACCGCACGGCCGTGGCCACCGCCCTGAGCGCCCTGCGCCAGGACGGTGACGGGCCCTGGACGGGCGTGCTGTCGCTGCTCGCCGCCGACACCGCCGCGCTGCCCGGACTCGACGCCGTCCCGGCCGGTCTCGCCGCGACCGCCGCCCTCGTCCAGGCCCTCGCCGACGGGGCCGCGGGCACCGACGCGGTGCGCCTGTGGGCGCTCACCGCGGGCGCCGCCGGCGTCCTCGGGACGGAGGCGCCCGTCGTCCCCGAACAGGCCGCCGTGTGGGGTCTGGGCCGCACCGCCGCCCTCGAACACCCACAGCTCTGGGGTGGTCTGGTGGACCTGCCCGCAGGCACCGACACCGCCGTCGCGAGCGACGTGGCCCGACGCCTGGCCGCAGCGCTCGCCGACCGGGCGGGCGAGGACCAGATCGCCGTACGGCCCGCCGGCACGTTCGTGCGCCGCCTCGAGCGCGTCCCGGCCGGCGCGCCGGTGGCCGCCGCACCCGACTGGTCCGGCACCGTACTGCTCACCGGGGCCACCGGGGCGCTCGGTCTGCGCACAGCCGTCTGGCTCGCCGCGCAGGGCGCCGACCGCATCGTGGCCGTCAGCCGGTCCGGCCCGGGTTCCGACGGCGCCTCCCGCCTCAAGGACGCGCTCGCCGACTCCGGCACCGAACTGGTCCTGGCCGCCTGCGACACCGCCGACCGCGCAGCGCTCGCCGCGCTGCTCGCCGAGCACCCCGTCGACGCCGTCGTGCACACCGCGGGCGTGCTCGACGACCGGCTGCTCGACGGCCTGGACGCCGCAGCCCTGGACCGCGTCCTTCGGCCCAAGCTGGCTGCCGCGCGCCATCTCGACGAACTGACGCGCGGGCGCGAACTCACCGCGTTCGTCCTGTACTCGTCGATCTCCGGCACCCTCGGCACCATCGGCCAGGCCAACTACGCGGCGGCCAACGCCTGTCTGGACGCCCTGGCCGAACAGCGCAGAGCCGCCGGGCTGCCCGCAACCTCTGTGGCGTGGGGGCCGTGGGCGGGCGGCGGCATGGCCACCGCGGACGCCGACAGCGAGAACCGCATGCGGCGCGGCGGCATCGAACCGCTCGACCCCGAGCGGGCGGTCGACGCCCTCGGCCGCGCCGTCGCACGCACCGACGCCGTCCTCGCCGTCGCCGACATCGACTGGGCGCGCTTCGCGCCCGGCTTCACCACCTCCCGGCCGAGCCCCCTGCTGGCCGGAATCCCCGAGGTCGGTGACCTGCACGCCCGCCTCCCGCAGAGCGCCACGGGCGCCCCGCAGGCCCTGCGTGAACGGCTCACCGGACAGTCCCCGGCCGAACGCGAACGCACCCTGACCGGCTTGGTGCGGACCGAGGCCGCCGCCGTCCTCGGCCACACCGACACCGACCGGGTCGGCGCCGCCACGGCGTTCAACGCCCTCGGCTTCGACTCGTTGATGGCGGTCGAGCTGCGCAACCGGATCGGCGCCGCCACCGGCCTCGCCCTGCCCGCCACCCTGCTGTTCGACCAGCCGAGCGCCACCGCGCTCGCCGGGTACCTGCGCGGCCGGCTCTCGGACGACGCCGAAGGCTCCGAAACCGTCCTCGCGGGCCTTGACTCCCTGGAGGCCGCCCTGGCCGCCCTGGCCAAGGACGACGCCCGGCGCGACCGCATCGGCGCCCGGCTGCAGTCGCTCCTCACAGGATTCACCGGCTTCACCGGCGGCCCCGCCGCCGTCCCCGCCACCGGCGGTGACGACGTCAGCGACCGGATCCAGTCCGCCGGCGCGGACGAGATCTTCGACTTCATCGAGAACGACCTCGGCATCTCCTGACGGCGCGGCCAAGGGACCTGAGAACGGGTGACAACACATGAGCGATGAGGAAAAACTCCTCGGCTACCTGAAGAAGGTCACGGCCGACCTCCACCAGACGCGACAGCGCCTGGCCGCGGCCGAGGCCCACCGCAACGACCCCGTCGCGATCGTCGCGATGGGCTGCAGGTTCCCGGGCGGGGTCGGCGACCCCGACGATCTGTGGCGGCTGCTCGACAAGGGCGGCGACGCCATGTCCGAGTGGCCCCACGACCGGGGCTGGGACGTCGACGCCCTGTACGACCCGACACCGGGCACGCCCGGCCGCAGCTACACCCGCACCGGCGGATTCATCGACCGTGTCGGCGACTTCGACGCCGGGTTCTTCGGCATCTCGCCGCGCGAGGCCGTCGGCACCGACCCGCAGCAGCGAATCCTGCTGGAGATCTGCTGGGAGGCGCTGGAACGCGCCGGGATCGACCCGCTCGCCCTGCGCGGCAGCCGCACCGGCGTGTTCTCCGGCACCAACCTGCAGGACTACACCACCCTGCTCAGTCTGTCCGACAACGCCGGCGACGACGGAGTGGGCAACGCGCCCAGCGTGCTGTCAGGCCGGATCTCCTACACCCTCGGCCTCGAAGGCCCCGCGGTCTCCGTCGACACCGCCTGCTCCTCCTCCCTCGTCACCCTCCACCTGGCGGCGCAGGCGTTGCGCGCCGGAGAGTGCGACCTGGCGCTGGCCGGCGGCGTCACCGTCATGTCGACGCCCACGATCTTCCTCGAGTTCAGCCGCCAGCGCGGCCTGTCGCCGGACGGCCGCTGCCGCGCCTTCGCCGACACCGCCGACGGCACCGCCTGGGGCGAGGGCGCGGGAGTCCTCGTCGTCGAACGGCTCTCGGACGCCCGTCGCCTCGGACATCCCGTCCTCGCCGTCCTGCGCGGCTCCGCCGTCAACCAGGACGGCGCGTCGAACGGTCTGACCGCTCCCAACGGCCCCTCCCAGGAACGCGTCATCTGGCAGGCGCTCACCAACGCGAGGCTCGCACCCGCCGACGTGGACGCCGTCGAGGCGCACGGCACCGGCACCACCCTCGGCGACCCCATCGAGGCCCAGGCCCTGCTCGCCACCTACGGACAGGACCGGCCCGCGGACCGGCCGCTGCTGCTCGGCTCGGTGAAGTCGAACATCGGCCACACACAGGCCGCGGCAGGTGTCGCCGGCGTCATCAAGACGGTCCTCGCGCTGCGCGCGGGCCGGCTGCCCGCGACCCTCCACGTCGACCGGCCGAGCCGGCACGTGGACTGGACCGCCGGAAACGTCGAACTGCTCACCGAAGCCCGCGGCTGGCCCGCCGTCGGCGACCGCCCGCGCCGCGCGGGCGTGTCCTCCTTCGGCGTCAGCGGCACCAACGCCCACGTCATCCTGGAACAGGCCCCGCCGACCGAGCCGGACGACACCACCGGACCCTCGGGCGACACGCCCCGCCCGCGCGCCTTCACCGTGTCCGGCCGCACCGCGTCCGCCCTGCGCGACCAGGCCCGCCGGCTCGCCGCAAGCCTGCGCGCCGACCCGGACGGCGCCCCGCCCCTCGCCGACCTCGCCTGGTCCCTCGCGACCACCAGGTCCGCACTCGAACACCGTGCCGTCGTCGTCGCCCCCGGCACCGACGTACTCCTGCGCGGCCTGAGCGCCCTGGCCGACGGCGCCCCCGACCCCGCCGTGGTGCGCGGCGTCGCCGACGCCGAGGGCGACCCGGTCTTCCTCTTCCCCGGCCAGGGGCCGCAGTGGGAGGGCATGGCCGCCGAACTCCACGACGCCGACGCCCGGTTCCGTGCCTTCTTCGACGAAGCCGCCGCCGCCGTGGAGGAGTTCGTCGACTTCCGCGTCCTGGACGTGCTGCGGGGGGCCGCCGGCCCCCCGCCCCTGGAGCGCCTCGACGTCGTCCAGCCCACCCTCTTCGTCGTCTGCGTCGCCCTCGCCCGGCTGTGGATGGCGTGCGGGGTCCGACCCGCCGCGGTCGCCGGACAGAGCCAGGGCGAGATCGCCGCCGCACACATCGCGGGCGTCCTCACCCTCCAGGACGCGGCCCGGATCGTCGTCGCCCGCTCCCGGGAACTCACCGCCATCACCGGCCGCGGCGGCATGGTCGCCGTACCGCTGGCGCTCGCCGAGGTCGAACGTCTCATCGCCCCCTACGACGGCCGCGTCTCCGTCGGCTCCGTCACCGGCCCGCGGTCCGTCACCGTGTCCGGGGACGCCGAACCGCTGGCCGAACTGCTGGACCGCCTCACCGAAGACGGAATCCGCGCACGCCGTGTGCCGGTGGACTACGCCTCGCACTGCGCCCAGGTGGAGGAGGTCCGCGACGCCCTCCTCGCCGGATTCGCACCGGTGCGCCCGCGCCCCGCCGACATCCCGTTCCACTCCACCGTCACCGGGAACCGGGTCGAGGACACCACCACGCTCGACGCCGCCTACTGGTACGACAACATCCGCCGCACCGTCCGCTTCGAGAGCACGGTGCGCGCTCTCGCCGAAGCCGGACAGCGCGTCTTCGTCGAGATGAGCCCGCACCCCGTGGTCACCACGGCGGTCGGCGACATCCTCGACGACCTCGGCATCACCGGCGGCGCCGTCCTCGGCACCCTGCGACGCGACGAGGGCGGGAGAGAACGCTTCCTCACTTCCGTGGCCGGACTCGCCGTCCGCGGCGGATCCGTCGACTTCGACGCCGTCCACGACGAGCCCGCGCACCGCGTCGACCTGCCCGTCTACGCCTTCCAACGCCGCCGGTACTGGCCGGGGTTCACCGCCGCCGCGCCCACCGTGACCGCCGGCGCCGCGGACGCCCCGTTCTGGCAGGCCGTCGAGTCCGGCGACCTCTCCGCCCTCGCCGAAGCGCTCAGCCTCGACGAACAGGCCACGGCCGCGCTGCTCCCCGCCCTGGCCGACTACCGGCGGCGCGGCAACGACCGTGCCACCGCCGACCGCTGGCGTTACCGCATCACCTGGCGCCCGCTGCAGGACACGCCGACGCCGACCCTCACCGGCCGCTGGATCCTCGTCGCGCCCCGCGGCCACCACGACGGTCCCGAGGCCACCCGCGTGCAGGCCGCCCTGGCCCGCGCCGGCGCCGACTGCGTGCTCGTCGTGGTCGACGAGCACGCCGACCGCCGGGCGCTCGCCGCCGTGATGGCCGAGGCGACGGCCGACGCCCGCGGTGTCCTGTCCCTGCTCGCCCTCGACGGCAGCGCGCATCCTCGGCACCCGCTGCTGCACGGTGGTTTCGCCTCCACCGTCGCCCTGGTGCAGGCCATGGACGACCTCAACGTCCGGCTGCCGGTGTGGTTCCTCACCCGCGGCGCCGTGGCCACCCGTGCCGGCGAGGCCCCCGCCTCACCGGCCCAGGCCCTCGTCTGGGGCTTCGGACGGGTCGTCGCCCTGGAACAGGCCGACTGCTGGGGCGGCCTGATCGACCTGCCCGATCAGCTCGACGCACGCACCGCCGACCGGGTCGTCGCCGTCCTCGCCGGAACCGACCACGAGGACCAGGTCGCCGTACGCGCCATCGGCACCCTGGGCCGCCGGCTGGAGCGCGCAGCCGTCGGCGGGCTCGCAGGCCGGCGCCGGTGGCGACCGGAGGGAACCGTCCTCGTGACCGGCGGCACCGGCGCCCTCGGCCGTCACGTGGCCCGCTGGCTCGCCCGCGAAGGAGCGGAGCACCTCCTCCTGGTCAGCCGCTCCGGCCCCGAGGCGGAATGCGCCGCCGGGCTGCTCGCCGAACTGACCGCCCTCGGCGCCCGCGCGGACCTCGTCGCCTGCGACGTCGCCGACCCCGCGGACCTCGCCTCCCTGCTGGCCTCCGTGCCCGAGGAGCGCCCCCTCACAGCCGTCTTCCACACCGCCGCCGTTCTCGACGACGGGGTCATCGGCTCGCTCACGTCCGAGCGCCTCGCCGAGGTCCTGCGGGTGAAGGCGGGAGGCGCTCGGAACCTCGACGCCGCGACCGCCGGCCTGGACCTTTCCGCCTTCGTGCTGTTCTCCTCCTCTTCGGGTGTCTTCGGCAGCCCCGGACACGGCAACTACGCCCCCGGCAACGCCTTCCTGGACGCCCTCGCCGAGGACCGCCGCTCGCGCGGTCTGCCGGCCACGGCGATCGCGTGGAGCGGCTGGGCCGAGGGAGGGATGGCCTCCGGCACGGTCGGCGAGCGGCTCCAGCGCCACGGCGTCCGCCTCATGGACCCCGCCGTCGCCGTCACGGCCCTGCAAGACGCCCTGGACCAGGACGACACCGCGCTCGTGGTCACCGACATCGACTGGGAGGTCTTCGGTGCGGAGCTCGGCAAGGGCCGCCCGCGCCGTCTCTACGCCGACCTTCCGGATCTGGGACAGCTGCGCGCGCAGCGCGCCGCCGCCCCGGCCGTATCCGGCGGCGACGACAACGACGTGATGGCCACGATCGCCGCCCTCGGGGAGGCCGACCGCCGGCATGCCCTGCTCGAGCTGGTGCGCGGACACATCGCCTACGTCCTCAACCATCCGAGCCCCGACGACGTCGAGCCGGCCCGGGCGTTCCGGGAACTCGGCTTCGACTCCCTCACCGCCGTCGAGCTGCGCAACACCCTGGGCGAGGCGACCGGCATGCGGCTGCCCGCCACCCTCGTGTACGACTACCCCACGCCCGCGGCCCTTGCCGAGTACCTCGGCGAGCAGCTCGCCCCGGCGGGCGCCTCCGCCTCCGCGGCCGCCGTCACCCGCCGGGACACGGCCGAGGACCCGGTCGTGATCGTCGGCATGGCCTGCCGCTTCCCCGGCGGGGCGGACACCCCGGAACGGTTCTGGCAACTGCTGGCCGACGGGACCGACGTGATGGGCCCCTTCCCGGAGGACCGGGACTGGGACCTGGCCGGGCTCTACCATCCCGAACCCGGCACGGCGGGCCGTACCGCCACACTCACCGGCGGATTCCTGGACGGGTTCGCCGACTTCGATCCCGGCGTCTTCGCCATCTCGCCCCGCGAGGCTCTGGCCATGGACCCGCAACAGAGGCTGCTGCTCGAGACCGCCTGGGAGACGTTCGAGCGGGCGGGGATCGATCCGCGGTCGCTGCGCGGCAGCCGGACCGGGGTGTTCGCCGGCACGAACTACCAGGACTACACCTCCCGTCCGATAGCGCCCGGCGACGACGTCGGCGCCCACCTGGGCACGGGCAACTCCGCGAGCGTCCTGTCGGGCCGCGTCTCCTACACCTTCGGGCTGGAAGGGCCGGCGGTCACCGTCGACACCGCCTGCTCGTCGTCGCTGGTGGCCCTGCATCTGGCGGCACAGGCGCTGCGCTCGGGGGAGTGCGACCTGGCGCTGGCCGGCGGCGTCACCGTGATGTCGACGCCCGGTCTGTTCGTGGACTTCAGTCGTCAGCAGGGGTTGGCGGTGGACGGTCGGTGCAAGGCGTTCGCGGAGGCGGCGGACGGGACGGGGTTCTCGGAGGGGGGTGGTCTGTTGTTGGTGGAGCGGTTGTCGGATGCGCGTCGGCTGGGGCATCCGGTGTTGGCGGTGGTGCGGGGTTCGGCGGTGAATCAGGACGGTGCGTCGAACGGGTTGAGTGCGCCTAACGGTCCGTCGCAGCAGCGGGTGATCCGGGCTGCGTTGGCGGATGCGGGTGTGTCCGGGGTGGATGTGGACGTGGTGGAGGCGCACGGTACGGGGACGCGGTTGGGTGATCCGATCGAGGCGCAGGCGTTGTTGGCGACTTATGGTCAGGGTCGTTCGGTGGATCGGCCGTTGTGGTTGGGGTCGGTGAAGTCGAATGTGGGTCATACGCAGGCGGGGGCCGGTGTGGCGGGTGTGATG
>NZ_JBMNDR010000085.1:0-15132 GCF_052543235.1 Streptomyces sp. SAS_272
GTCGACGGGGTCGACGGCCGGGACGCGGAACGGCCGTTGCTGCTCGGGGTGCGTCACCACGGGCCGGGATCGGCGCGGGCGGTACGGGCGGCTCTGGAGGCCGCCCGGCCCCTGGCCGTCCTGATCGAGGGGCCGTCCGACGCCGACGCGCTGATCCCGCTCGCCGCCGACGAGGACATGCGGCCGCCGGTCGCCCTGCTCGCGCACGCCGTCGACGAACCCGGCCGGTCGTCCTTCTGGCCGATGGCCGAGTTCTCGCCGGAGTGGGTCGCGCTCCGCTGGGCCTTGGACCAAGGGGTTTCCGTCCGCTTCATCGACCTCCCGGCCGCCCACTCGCTGGCCTGGGAGGACACGGCGGAGACGAAGGACGCGGAAAGAGAAGAGGAAAGAGAAGAGGAAAGGGAGGGCGACGAGGAACAGGGGGCCGGGGGAACGGGGGACGAGAGAGGAGAGAGCGAGGAGGGGGTACTGGCGAGCCGCGCGCTCCTGCGGGGTGATCCACTCGCCGTGCTGGCCGAGGTCGCGGGGTACGACGACGCCGAGCGCTGGTGGGAGGACGTCGTCGAGCACCGGACCGCGGGGGCGGGGGACCCGTTCGCGCCGTTCGCCGCGATAGAGGAGGCCATGGGAGCGCTGCGGGAGGCCGACGACACCGGGCCGGGCCGTAGCGGAACCGACCGGGACCTCGTGCGCGAGGCTTGCATGCGCGGCCACATCCGCGCGGCGCAGCGGGAGTTCGGGCCGGCGGGGGTGGCCGTGGTGTGCGGGGCGTGGCATGTGTCCGCGCTGCGTCGCAAGGTCTCCGTCGCCGCGGACCGGGCGCTCCTCAAGGGGCTGCCCAAGGTCAGGGCCGACCTGACGTGGGTGCCGTGGACGCATCGCCGACTGGCGCGGGCGGGCGGGTACGGCGCGGGAATCGACGCGCCGGGCTGGTACGCCCACCTGTTCGGCGCGCCGGACCGGCCCGTCGAACGCTGGCTCACGAAGGCGGCGGTCCTGCTGCGCGAGGAGGACCACATCGTGTCCCCGGCGCATGTCATCGAGGCGGTCCGGCTGGCCGAGGCGCTCGCCGCGTTGCGCGGCCGGCCGCTGCCCGGCCTGGGTGAGATCACCGACGCCGTGCAGGCGGTGCTGTGCGAAGGCTCGGACGTCCCGCTGGCGCTGGTGCGCGACCGGCTGGTGATCGGGGACGTGCTCGGCGAGGTGCCGGCCGACGCACCCGCGGTGCCGCTGCAGCGCGACCTCGACCGGCTGCAGCGCCGGCTGCGGCTCAGACCGGAGGCGGCGGAGCGGGAGTTGGCGCTCGACCTGCGCAAGGAGAACGACGCAGAGCGCAGCAGACTGCTGCACCGGCTGCGCCTGCTGCACGTCGAATGGGGCGAGCCGGCCGCCTCACGCGGCAGCACGGGGACGTTCCGGGAGACCTGGCGGCTGCGGTGGGAGCCGGAGCTGTCGGTACGGGTCGCCGAGGCCGGCGTGTGGGGGACGACCGTGCCGGCCGCCGCCACCGCCAAGGCGGCGGCGGACGCCGTCGCCGCGCGCGGACTCGCCGAGGTGACGGCGCTGGCCGAGCGCTGCCTCCTGGCCGGGCTGTCGGACGCGTTGCCGACCGTCATGCGGGTTCTCGCCGACCGGGCGGCCCTCGACAGTGACGTCGGGCATCTCGCGGAGGCACTGCCCGCCCTGGTCCGCGCCCTGCGGTACGGCGACGTGCGCGGCACCGACACCGGCGCGCTCACGGAGGTCGCCGCGGGCCTCGCCGAGCGGATCTTCGTCGGTCTGCCGCCTGCCTGCGTATCGCTGGACGCGGACGCTGCGGACGCGATGCGGCGTCATGTCGACGCGGTGCAGGGCGCGGTGGCGATGCTCCACGACGTCCGCGCGGCGGACGACGAGGACGCCTCGGGTCAGGGCGCCTCCGGTCAGGGCGCCTCGGGCCAGGGCGCCTCCGGTCAGGGCGCCTCCGGCCAGGGCGCCTCCGGCCAGGGCGCCTCCGGCCAGGACGTCTCCGGTCAGGGCGCCTCCGGTCGGGACGTCCCAGGCCGGGGTGCCCTCGGTGCCGATGCGGCTGCCGACGCGGGTGCCGGTCGGCGCGTCCGCTGGCGTGCCGTGCTGCGGGTGCTGGCCGGGCGGGACAGCGTGCCCGGCGTCATCCGCGGGCGTGCCGCACGCCTGCTGCTGGACGAGGGGGAGCTGGATGCGGAGGCGGCGGCGCGGCTCATGGGGCTCGCCCTCTCGCCGGGGACGCCACCGGGCGACGCGGCCGCCTGGATCGAGGGCTTCGTCGGCGGCGGCTCCGGGGGCGGGCTGCTCCTCGTGCACGACGAACGGCTGCTCGCCCTGGTCGACGGGTGGCTGACGACGGTACCGGCGGAGGCGTTCACGGACGTGCTGCCGCTGCTGCGGCGGACGTTCTCGGCGTACGAGCCGGGGGTGCGCCGAACGCTCGGCGACCTGGTGCGGCGCGGTCCCGGGGAGCGGGCGGGCGGGCCGGGCGCCGAGGCAGCGACGCGCGGGTTCGCGGCTGCCCTGGACGCCGGGCGTGCGGACGCCGTCCTGCCGGTGGTGCGTCTTCTGCTCGGGCACGACCCGGACGGGACGGACGAGACGAGCGAGGAGGCGGAGGGGGCGGAGAAGACGGAGGAGGCGGGCGGAGCCGGTGCGGCCGGCGCCGCACGGGAGCCAGGGGACGCCGAGTACTCAGGGGTGGGCGCATGACGACGAGTGGTCCGAGGACGGATGCCACGGCGGCGAGGGGCACAGCGGCGGCTGCGGACGCCGGGCAGGAGCGGTTGAGGCGCTGGCGGCTGGCGCTCGGGGGCGACGCGGCCGACGGCACCGGACACGGCCTGTCCGGCCGGGACGCCGCGATGGACGGCGCGCTCGCCGCGCTCTACGGGGCACCGGAGGTACCGCGCACGGGGCGGGAGCGCTCGGGAGGGCTGGGAGCCTCGGCGCCGTCCGTGGCCCGCTGGCTCGGGGACATCAGGACGTACTTCCCCTCCTCCGTGGTGCAGGTCATGCAACGCGACGCCATCGACCGGCTCGGGCTGTCCGCCCTCCTTCTGGAGCCGGAGATGCTGGAGGCGGTCGAGGCCGACGTGCATCTCGTCGGCACGCTGCTCTCCCTCCACCGGGCGATGCCGGAGACGACGAAGGAGACGGCGCGGGCCGTCGTCCGCAAGGTCGTCGAGGACCTCGAGAAGCGGTTCGCCGGCCGCACCCGGACCGCCCTCGCCGGCGCACTCGACCGGGGCGCGCGGCGCAACCGCCCGCACCACCGCGACATCGACTGGAACCGCACGATCGCCGCCAATCTCAAGCACTACCAGCCCGAGTACCGGACGGTCGTCCCGGAGCGGCTCGTCGGGTACGGGCGGGCCTCGCAGTCCCTGCGCAAGCAGGTGATCCTCTGCATCGACCAGTCGGGTTCGATGGCCTCGTCGGTGGTGTACGCGTCGGTGTTCGGGGCGGTGCTGGCGTCGATGCGGTCGATCGACACCCGGCTCGTCGTCTTCGACACGGCGGTCGCCGACCTCACCGACCGGCTCGACGACCCCGTGGACGTCATGTTCGGCACCCGACTCGGCGGCGGCACCGACATCAACCGGGCGCTGGCCTACTGCCAGTCGCAGATCACCCGGCCCGCCGAGACCGTGGTGGTGCTCGTCAGCGACCTGTACGAGGGAGGCATACGCCACGAGATGCTCAAACGGGTCGCGGCGATGAAGGCGTCGGGCGTGCAGTTCGTCGCGCTGCTCGCCCTGTCCGACGAGGGGGCGCCGGCATACGACCGGGAGCACGCGGCAGCGCTCGCTGCACTGGGAGCGCCGGCGTTCGCCTGCACACCCGACCTGTTTCCCGAGGTCATGGCGGCGGCCCTGGAGAAACGGGCGCTGCCGACACCGGACGTGGGGTGAGCGCAGGGGCGGCAACGGCAAGATTACCCATCGGTAACAGGGGGTTGCGCGACGGCGGGACCCGCGTGCAAGGATCGGGACACGTTGCCGCCGCTCACGGGAGGAACGTCCCCTCTTGGCCTCGCCCACCACCCCGTCTGCCGCCGTTCCGCGCGTCCTGCGCTCGAGGCCGGGGCGGCGTGTGCTGCACCTCGCGCTGCTGGCGGGCGGGTTGCTGGCACTCGGGTTCCTCGGCGGGGAGCAGGCGCAAGCAGCGGACGGCGCGCCGTCGACGCGGGCGACCGCGGACCCACGGATCACGAGCCCGCGCACGACTGCCGAGACCGTGCGGTCCGCCGCCGGCGAGGTGGGCGAGTACGGCGAGGTCATGAGAGTGGTGGGCGCGAGGTCGGGCGGGCGTCCGGTGCGGGCGTCGCGGGCCTTCTCGTCGCCGCCCGGTTCGCCCGTCGTGCCGAATCTCCCCGCACGTCCCCGCGTCCGCGACCTCCCCGCGTCCCGCACCGTCTTGGCCGTCCCGACCCACCAGGCCCACCAGGCCCGCCCGGCTCTCCAGACGCCCCCGGTCCGCCCGGTCCCCTCGGTCCGCCCGGTCCGCCCGGTCCGCCCGGTCCCCTCGGTCCCCCCGGTCCGCCCGGTCCGCCCGGCCCTCCCGGTCCCCTCGGTCCCCTCGGTCCCCTCGGTCCCCTCGGTCCGCCCGGCCCTCCCCGCCCGCGTGGTGCTCCCGGCCTTCCCGAAGCCCCCCGCGTATCTCGTGGGCCCCGCGCACCCCGCGCACCCCGCGTATCTCGTGAGGCCCGCGCACCCCGCGTATCCCGTGCGCGCTGCGCACCCTGTTCGCGCCGCGGGGGTTGTGCTGTTCGGGCTCGGGGGTCTGCCGGTACTCGATGACCTTCCGCGGCTCGCCGACCCCGGGGCGGATCTTCCGTCGGACGGGCCGGGCCGTCGCCTCCGGGGACAGACGCCCTCCCACGGCTCGACGGTGACCGTGAACGCGACGGCGGAGGCCGGGGCCGGGGTGCCGGCAGGCGCAGGGGCCGTGACGGCGGAGGCACATGGACCAGGTTCCGCATCCGCCGGCCTCCACGTTCCCGTTCCGCGTCCTGCCGCCGGCCCCGGCCCCGGCCCCGGCCCTGCTCCCGGCCCCGGCCCCGTGGTCGCGCCGGCGCGGTACGGGCCTCCCGTGGGCGCTCCGGGTGCTCCCGGTGGCGTGCTCAGCGGTGCGACGGTGCTCGACGGCGGTGCGCCGCGCGACGCCGACCTGCACGCCGTCCTGCCGGCGCAGGATCTGCTGCCGCTGTGCCGGGCGTCCGGCCCCGCCGCGCGGTGCGACGCCGCCGGGACGCGGGAAGGTCGCCGGGACGTGCGGGTCTTCCCCGGCTGAGCGCCGGCGGCGCACCGGCGGCCTGTCACGGTCCCGAGCCGTCCTGCCCCCCGCCGCGCCCTGCCCCCCGCCGCGTCCTGCCCCGCGCGGGAGGCGGCGGGGCCCGGGTCGGACGGATCGCCCCGGCGGGCGGCGGCCCCGCCCCCGGGGACTCGCTCCGCGGCCGGGCCGCCGCATCTCCGAGCTCTCCGCAGCTCGCCATCCATGACTTCGTGAGGCGACGGACCACGGACGGCCGAAAGCCATCGGTCGGTTCGTCCGGGACCTCACGGATGGGGGCGGGTGGTTCCCATTGGGGTGGGGACCACCCGTCCTGAGCCCCTGAGCCCCTGAGGGGCTGTTCAGGGGGCCTCACCGGGCCGACCCCAACCCGGTGAGGCCCTTCCCCTCGACCTCACAGGCGGCACGGGGTGCCAGTGATCCCGGCATCATGTGACAGGTATCACCGCTCAGGTGTGACCCTCGATTTAGGGGCCTCCTGCAAGCAGCGATAACCTGCGAGACGGACATGCCGCGCGCTCGGACACCGTGTGCGCCTCCCTTGTGACAGACACCGGTCGGACGTCACGTTGCCCTCGCGGCACGCCCACGCAGACAACGAACCGCGAGATCACTGATAGGGACGGAAGCGCGTGGACCTGTTCGAGTACCAGGCGAGGGACCTCTTCGCCAAGCACGATGTACCGGTGCTGGCCGGTGAAGTCATCGACACGCCTGAGGCGGCCCGCGCAGCCACCGAGCGTCTCGGTGGCAAGTCCGTCGTCAAGGCCCAGGTGAAGGTCGGCGGCCGCGGCAAGGCCGGCGGCGTGAAGCTCGCCGCCTCCGCCGACGAGGCCGTGGAGCACGCGACCAACATCCTCGGCATGGACATCAAGGGCCACACGGTCCACAAGGTGATGATCGCCGAGACGGCCCCGGAGATCCTGGAGGAGTACTACGTCTCCTTCCTCCTGGACCGTGCGAACCGCACCTTCCTCTCCATCGCGTCCGTCGAGGGCGGCATGGAGATCGAGGAGGTGGCGGAGACCCGCCCCGAGGCCGTCGCCAAGACGCCGATCGACGCCAACGAGGGTGTGACCCCCGAGAAGGCCCGCGAGATCGTCGAGGCCGCGAACTTCCCGGCCGAGGTCGCCGACAAGGTCGCGAACGTCCTGGTCACCCTGTGGAAGACCTTCGTCGAGGAGGACGCCCTTCTCGTCGAGGTGAACCCGCTGGCCAAGGTCGCCTCCGGTGACGTCATCGCCCTCGACGGCAAGGTCTCGCTGGACGAGAACGCCGAGTTCCGCCAGCCGGGGCACGAGGCCCTCCAGGACAAGGACTCGGCGAACCCGCTCGAGGCCGCGGCCAAGGAGAAGAACCTCAACTACGTCAAGCTCGACGGCGAGGTCGGCATCATCGGCAACGGCGCGGGTCTCGTCATGAGCACCCTGGACGTCGTCGCGTACGCCGGTGAGAAGCACGGCGGCGTCAAGCCCGCCAACTTCCTCGACATCGGCGGCGGCGCGTCCGCGGCCGTCATGGCGAACGGCCTGGAGATCATCCTGGGCGACCCGGACGTGAAGTCCGTGTTCGTCAACGTCTTCGGTGGCATCACCGCCTGCGACGAGGTCGCCAACGGCATCGTCCAGGCGCTGCAGCTGCTCGCGGACAGGGGCGAGGAAGTCACCAAGCCGCTCGTGGTCCGCCTCGACGGCAACAACGCCGAGCTGGGTCGCAAGATCCTCTCCGACGCCAACCACCCGCTGGTCCAGCGCGTGGACACCATGGACGGCGCGGCCGACAAGGCCGCCGAGCTCGCGGCTGCGAAGTAAGGGAAGAGGGACAGAACAGCCATGGCTATCTTCCTGAACAAGGACAGCAAGGTCATCGTCCAGGGCATGACCGGTGCCACGGGCATGAAGCACACCAAGCTCATGCTGGCGGACGGCACCAACATCGTCGGTGGCGTGAACCCCCGCAAGGCGGGCACCTCCGTCGACTTCGACGGCACCGAGATCCCGGTCTTCGGCACGGTCGCCGAGGCGATGGAGAAGACGGGCGCCAACGTGTCCGTCCTCTTCGTGCCGCCGGCCTTCGCGAAGGCCGCCGTGGTCGAGGCGATCGACGCCGAGATCCCCCTCGCGGTCGTCATCACCGAGGGCATCGCCGTCCACGACTCGGCCGCGTTCTACGCCTACGCCGGGTCCAAGGGCGACAAGACCCGGATCATCGGCCCGAACTGCCCCGGTCTCATCACCCCGGGCCAGTCGAACGCCGGCATCATCCCGGGCGACATCACGAAGCCGGGCCGCATCGGCCTGGTCTCGAAGTCCGGCACGCTGACGTACCAGATGATGTACGAGCTGCGCGACATCGGCTTCTCGTCGGCCGTCGGCATCGGTGGCGACCCGATCATCGGCACCACGCACATCGACGCGCTCGCCGCGTTCGAGGCCGACCCCGACACCGATCTGATCGTCATGATCGGTGAGATCGGCGGCGACGCCGAGGAGCGGGCCGCGGCCTTCATCAAGGACAACGTGAAGAAGCCGGTCGTCGGCTACGTCGCGGGCTTCACCGCGCCCGAGGGCAAGACCATGGGCCACGCCGGCGCCATCGTCTCCGGCTCCTCCGGCACGGCCGCCGCGAAGAAGGAGGCCCTCGAGGCCGCCGGCGTCAAGGTCGGCAAGACGCCGACCGAGACGGCGAAGCTCGCGCGCGAGATCCTCTCGGCCGGCTGATTCGTCCGACCGCGTCACCCGGCTGACGCGTCCGGCCGAGCCTTCGGCCGGGACGCGGCGGCTGAACATCGGCGGCGGGCCCGTTCCTCCAGGGGAGCGGGCCCGCCGCCTTTCTGCCGCCGCGCTGCCCTGCGCCGCGCTGCCCTGCCGTCCCCGCCCCTGCCTCCGTCCCCGCCCCTGCCTCCGTCCTCGCCCTGCCTCCGCAAACCCGCCCTCGCCCCCGCACCCGCCCCCGCAGGGGCCCCCGCACCGTGTGTCACTCAGGGCGGGGGAGCAGTCTGTCCGGGCCCTTCTGCGTCTCGGAGCGCAGCTTCGCGCGCAGCTTCAACTGTGCGTCCGACAACGTGCCCGGCGCGGCCCGCGGCGGGACGCCCTGCACGGTCTCGCCGGGGGGCACCGGGGGTTCGTAGCGGGTCGGGGCGGTTCGCGCGGTGAGCGCGGTCGCGCCGATGATCGCGACCGTGAACGCGATCGCCGCCCTGGTCCAGAAGCGGGCCCGCCGCTCACCGCCCAGCCGCACGGCGGGCGGCCCGGGCGCGCGCAGCCGTTCGGCGGACGCGACCTCCGCCAGCCGCCGGTGCAGCACGTCCGGGCTCGCCAGTTCCGGCAGCCGCGCGGCGACCGCCTCGCGCGCGTGCAGCAGCCGGTACGCCGCCGCCGGGGTGCTCGCCTCGGTCTCGGCGGCCGTCTCCGGCAGATCGAGCCCGACGCCGTCGTAGAGCAGGAGGGTGCGGCGGTACGTCGCCGGCAGCGTCAGCAGGACGTCCAGCAGCGCGCGGTCGGGCGCCTCGGCCGGGGGCGGCTCCGGGTGCCGGTAGCGCGGGCGGAACCGGTGCCACGGGGAGAGCGCGTACTCGTACGCCGCGGCGCGCACCCAGCCGGCCGGGTCGGGGTCCACGGCCACCTCGGGCCAGCGCTGCCACGCCAGTTGAAACGCCTGTTCGACCGACTCGCGGGCGAGTTCGCGACGCCCGGACAGCAAGTAGGTCTGGCGGACGAGGGCGGGGGCGCAGAACGCGTAGAGCGCGTCGAAGGCCTGAGCGGGCGTCAAGGGGCCGGCCGGCGAACCCGGCCCGGAAGCGGGTTCCGGGCCCGCGGGTTCCGGGCTCGTCGTCGGATGTGCCGTCGTCGGGGACGCCGTCGTAGAGCCTGCCGTCGTCGGGCCTGGCTTCGTCTCGCGTGCCTTCTTCAGGCGCACCGTCACCTGACGTCGAGGCGTCGCCTCCTGGGTGTTCGTCACCTTTTCCGCCTTGTCCAGCGATGCCGGCAGTTTCGCGTACGCCTCCCGTGCGCGGCTGCGGGGCGCTGTGTCATGGGGTGCCCCTTCGCCCGGAAAAGTACATAAAACGTATATTGGGCGACACATCCGAAGTTCGCCCGTTACGACGGAAAAGCGCGTGTCGTTGGGAGCATGGCCGTCGTGATCCCGATGACCGCTCGCCGGCTTACGTTGTCGTCCCTGCTGCCCCGGATGCGCGACCGATCGCCCGGCCTGGCCGCCGGCCTCGCGGGCGGTGTGCTCGCGGCCGGGCTGGGGCTCGGAGCCTTCGCCGCGCTCGTGATGGTGCTGTGGATCAGCTCCCCGTACCCCGACAGCGGGCCCAGCGGCGCGCTGCATGTCGCCGCCGCGCTGTGGCTGCTGGCCCACGGCGCGGAACTGGTGCGCGTCGACACGCTGTCCGGGTCGGCGGCGCCGGTCGGCGTCACTCCGCTGCTGCTGCTCGCGCTGCCGGTATGGCTGGTGCGGAGGGCGGCCCGGGACGCGGTGGACGCGCGCGACGCCGACGGCGGCGCGGGGGGCGGCGCGGAGGGCGGGGAGCCCGTGAGCGCCCTTGCCGTGTGGGCCGGCGTCGTGGTCGGGTATCTCGCCGTCGGCTCGGGCGCCGCCCTCTACGCCGCCGCGGGCGGCGCGTTGCGGACCTCGTGGGCATGGACGGCGGTGTGCGTCCCGGCGGTGGCTGTGCTGGCCGCCGGGGCGGGGGTGTGGTCGGCCTGCGGTCACCCGCGCGGGCCCGTGGACGGCGTGCTGCTCGCGCTGCCGAGCGGGCTGCGGCGGCCGCTTCTCGGGACGACGGAGCACGCCCCTCCGGCGGCCGCGGCACGGGCGGCGGCAGCGGCGCGGGCGGCGGTCGCGGGTGCGGTGGTGCTCGTCGGGGGCGGGGCCCTGCTGGTGGCGTCGTCGTCGGTGTGGCACGCCGGGGCGGCCCACGAGGCGTTCTTGCAGTTGACGGAGGGCTGGTCCGGGCGCTTCGCGGTACTCCTGCTGTGCGTGGCGCTGGTGCCGAACGCGGCGGTGTGGGGGGCTGCGTACGCCCTCGGGCCGGGGTACCTCCTCGGTGCGGGGCACGTGGTGGCGCCGCTGTCCTCCGCCCCCGCGCCGCTGCTGCCGCCCTTTCCGCTGCTGGCGGCGGTTCCCGAGGCCGGGGCCGGTACGCCGTGGAACTGGGCGGCGAGCGTGGTGCCACTGGTGGCGGGCGTCACGGTGGGCGTGTTCGCGGCCCGCGCGGCGACGGCCGGTGCGGCGAGGGGGCTCACGACGGCCGGCGGCAGCGCGACGGGCCGCAGGGCGACGGGCCGCGCGGCGTCCGACGGAACCGCCGGGGCCGCTGGACCAGGTGGGTCCGGAAGGCCCGCAGGGCCCGCAGGGACGGCTCGGGCCGGCGTGACGGCCGTGTCTGCCGGGGAGGCCGGGGAGGCCGGCGAAGTCTGGTCGCGGGGGAGGACCGTCGGAGTCGTCGCGCAGGCGGGCGTGGGGTGCGGGGTGCTGATGGGAGCACTGGCGGGGCTGGCGGGCGGGCCGCTGGGGGCCTCCGTGCTGGCGCGGTTCGGGCCGGTGTGGTGGCAGGTCGGGGGTGCGGTGCTGCTGTGGGTGGTGGGAGTGGGGACGCCGGTGTGCGTGGCGGTACGGGGGTGGCGCTGCCGGAGGCGGGGCGCGGCGGCCGGGTGGGCCCGCGGGC
Organism: Streptomyces sp. SAS_272; assembly: GCF_052543235.1. Lineage (NCBI taxonomy): Bacteria > Bacillati > Actinomycetota > Actinomycetes > Kitasatosporales > Streptomycetaceae > Streptomyces > Streptomyces sp. SAS_272. The sequence continues at coordinate 10,979 of NZ_JBMNDR010000085.1, forward strand.
TCCGGAAGGAGAAGGCGGGGAAGGCGGGGAGGGCGGCGAAGGCGGGGGCCCGGCGCGGGGTGGCGGCGCCGGCGGGGACGGCGGCGGAGGAGTCGTACGACTTCCTCGTCCCCCGGGATGCCGCCCCCGGCGCGTCGCCGCACCTGTTCGAGGAGGCCGTCGACCCCTTCGCGCCGATCGAGCCGGCGTCCTATGTCGCGCCCCCGGACCCGTTCGCGCCGATCGAGCCGAGGTCCTATGTCGCGCCCCCGGACCCCTTCGCGCCGATCGAGCCGGCGTCCTACGTCGCGCCTCCGGACCCCTTCGCCCCCCTCGAACCTATGTCGTTCCTCGAGCCGGGCGCGGCCCCCACGCCACCCGGGCGCACCACGCCGTCCTGGCCCCCCGTGCCGCCCCGGCCCCCCGTGCCGCCCGGGCCCCTCGCGCCGATCGAGCGCCGCACGACGGATGAGCCGCTCGCCGACGTCGGACCGGTGGAGCCCGTCGGCCCGGCGTGGCACGGCGACTCGGCCAGGGAGGCCCGGTGGGCTGCGTTGCGCGAGGCGGGCGAGGAGCGGGACGAAGGGACGGATCCGCATCCGTGACCGCCCCAGCGACGCCCTCCGGCGGGCTCCCACGCGGCGGACGCCTCCGGTCTCAGGAATGCGTCCTGTGCCTCCGGTCTCAGGACTGCGTCCTCACGAGCCCTGTCCCGAATGCCCTGTCAGAGAAGCCGTGTCTGAGGAGCGCTGTCTCAGGAGCGCTGTCTCAGGAGTCGGTCCCCAGGATCTTCTGCAGTTCCTTCGGCAGAAGGTCGTTGCAGGACTGCTTCGCCTCGTTGGTGAGGGCGTCGTTGGTGCAGGTGTAGTAGTCCTGGTAGACGAGGTGCGCGGTGAAGCTCGCGGCGACCAGGGCCAGCGCCAGGGAGGCGGTGACCACGCCGCTCACCGCGGCAGTCTTCTGCGGGCGGGAGCCGCTCTCGGGGCGGGAGCCGCTCTCGGGGCGGGAGCCGCTCTCCGGGCTGTCGGGGGACGGGTCGCGGGGCTTGGCCCGCAGGGCGCTGATGCCCCAGTTGAGGGCGAGCGCGCCGAGCAGCAGGGCCACGTACGGCCAGCCGAAAAGGACGAAGAAGAAGGCCCACATACCGCTGAGCAGCGCGTAGCGCGCGCGGCGCTGGGCGGGGTCGGTGGGGTCCCAGCGCTTGCCGCCGTTCTCGGATCCCGGCCCGCCGTTCCCGTTCCCGTTCCCGTTGTCGGGCCCGCGGCCCGGGCGGTCACCGAAGCCGCCGGGGGAGCGGCCGGGCTGCCGGTCGCTCCACTGGCTGCCCCACGGGGACTGCCCGTCCTCGGGGGCGCCGCCTGCCGGACGCCGGGGCTGCCACGGGCGGTCGGGGGCGTTCTCCGGCGGCGGGGCGAACGGGTTGTCGTCGTCGGGGGGTGTGCCGTCGCCCGACGGGGCGTCCGGAGGGGAGGCTGGGCGCTCCCGCAGCAGCACGGCGCCGCGCTCCCCTCCCTGCGGTGACTGCGGGGGGAGCGTGAGGAGTCGCAGACTGCGGTCCGGCATCAAATGAGCGTCTTCCCCTAGGAGATACGGCTGACTGGTGTGAGCTGTCGTAGGGGGAACGCACCGCACGACGACCGCGTTCCCGCTCCCCACTCCTCGCAGACGCTACCTTCCGGCCACGCCCCCGTCCCTCGGGGGCTGCCCGGTGTGCCGGTATCGTTGCTGACGGTCGGCTCCTTCGTAGGCTTCCCCGTATCCGGGGGCGCGATGCATTCGTACGAAAGCACAAGCCCGCGCAGGTCGCCGCCTTCCGTACGTGCTTCCCCGAGAAAGGGCACCGCCGTGGCCGCCAAGCCCGTGGCCAAGCGCCTCGTCGTGCTTGTCTCCGGATCCGGTACGAACCTGCAGGCGCTCCTCGACGCCATCGCCGCCGCCGGCGTCGACGCGTACGGCGCCGAGGTGGTGGCCGTCGGGGCCGATCGCGGGGCCGTGGAGGGCCTCGCCCGCGCCGAGCGGGCCGGGATTCCCACGTTCGTCTGCCGCGTCAAGGACTTCGCGGGCCGCGAGGAGTGGGACGCGGCGCTCGCCGAGGCGGTGGCCGCCCACCAGCCCGACCTCGTGGTCTCCGCCGGGTTCATGAAGATCGTCGGCAAGGAGTTCCTGGCGCGGTTCGGGGGGCGGTTCGTGAACACCCATCCCGCCCTGCTGCCCAGTTTCCCCGGGGCCCACGGGGTGCGGGACGCGCTCGCGTACGGCGCCCGGGTCACCGGCTGCACCGTCCACTTCGTCGACGACGGCGTCGACACCGGCCCGATCATCGCCCAGGGCGTGGTCGAGGTCCGGGACGAGGACGACGAGAGCGCTCTGCACGAGCGCATCAAGGAAGTCGAGCGAAGGCTGCTCGTCGAGGTCGTGGGGCGGCTCGCCCGCAACGGCTATCGCATTGAGGGACGAAAGGTAGTTATCCAGTGACCGCCGACAGCACTGTCACGGCAGAGAGCGGCAAGCGGGGCATCCGTCGCGCGCTCGTCAGCGTCTACGACAAGACCGGTCTCGAAGAGCTCGCGCGCGGGCTGCACGAAAGCGGTGTCGAGCTCGTCTCCACCGGTTCCACCGCCTCCCGCATCGCCGCCGCCGGCGTGCCCGTCACCAAGGTCGAGGAGCTGACCGGCTTCCCCGAGTGCCTGGACGGCCGGGTGAAGACGCTGCACCCCAAGGTGCACGCGGGCATCCTCGCCGACCTGCGTCTCGAGGACCACCGGCGGCAGCTGGACGAGCTGGGCGTCGCGCCGTTCGACCTGGTCGTCGTCAACCTCTACCCGTTCCGCGAGACCGTCGCCTCGGGCGCCTCCGAGGACGAGTGCGTCGAGCAGATCGACATCGGCGGGCCGTCCATGGTGCGCGCCGCCGCCAAGAACCATCCGTCGGTCGCCGTCGTCACCAGCCCCGGCAGGTACGCCGACGTCCTCGCGGCCGTGCAGGGCGGCGGCTTCGACCTCGCCGCGCGCAAGCGGCTCGCCGCGGAGGCCTTCCAGCACACCGCCGCCTACGACGTGGCGGTCGCGAGCTGGTTCGCGTCCTCCTACGCGCCGGTCGACGAGTCGCGCTTCCCCGACTTCCTCGGCGCGACCTGGGAGCGCAGGAGCACCCTGCGCTACGGCGAGAACCCGCACCAGCCGGCCGCCCTGTACGTGGACGGCAGCGGCGCCGGTCTCGCCGAGGCCGAGCAGCTGCACGGCAAGGAGATGTCGTACAACAACTACACGGACACGGATGCCGCGCACCGGGCCGCGTACGACCACGCCGAGCCGGCCGTCGCGATCATCAAGCACGCCAACCCGTGCGGGATCGCCGTCGGCGCGGACGTCGCCGAGGCGCACCGCAGGGCGCACGCCTGTGACCCGCTGTCGGCGTTCGGCGGCGTCATCGCCGTGAACCGGCCGGTGAGCCGGGAGATGGCGGAGCAGGTCGCGGAGATCTTCACCGAGGTCATCGTGGCGCCGGACTACGAGGAGGGGGCGCTCGAGGCCCTCACCAAGAAGAAGAACATCCGGGTGCTCAGGGCGCCGCAGGGCCCCGTGGCCCCCGTCGAGCTCAAGCCCGTGGGCGGCGGCGCGCTGCTCCAGGTCGCCGACCGGCTCCAGGCCGAGGGCGACGATCCGGCGAACTGGACGCTGGCGACCGGTGAGGCGCTGTCCGGGCCGGAGCTCGCCGAGCTCGCGTTCGCCTGGCGGGCGTGCCGGGCGGTGAAGTCCAACGCGATCCTGCTCGCCAAGGACGGCGCCTCGGTCGGCGTCGGCATGGGCCAGGTCAACCGGGTCGACTCGGCGAAGCTGGCAGTCGAGCGGGCCGGCGAGGAGCGGGCGCGCGGCTCCTACGCCGCCTCCGACGCGTTCTTCCCCTTCCCCGACGGGCTCGAGGTCCTGGTCGAGGCGGGCGTGAAGGCCGTGGTCCAGCCCGGCGGTTCGGTCCGTGACGAGCTCGTCGTCGAGGCCGCGAAGAAGGCGGGCGTGACGATGTACTTCACCGGGACGCGGCACTTCTTCCACTGAGGTCGCGGGCGCCAGGCCGTTCCGGGCGCGGCGTGACGCCGCCGCGCGCGGAACGCGTCACGGGTCACTGGCCACGGGGCAAGGGCCACGGGTGACGACAGGAGACGGGCGGTCCGGCAG
>NZ_JBMNDR010000085.1:15142-40857 GCF_052543235.1 Streptomyces sp. SAS_272
GGCAGCATGCCGGACCGCCCGTCTCCTTGTGTCGCGCCGTCCCCGCTCGCGGCGACACCGCGCCCGCGGTCAGTAGCGCGGGCGGTTGAACCAGGCTCCGCCGCTGATCATCGCGGAGAGGATGATGCCGCCGAAGGCGAGCGAGATGACGCCGCCGAACGTGCCCGAACCACCGGCGCCGTTCACGATGTTGGCGAGGCTGCCCAGGATCATCAGCGAGCTGTACACGATCGTGGTGACGCGGATGCCGCCGCGGCCCGACTTGAACTTGACGCCCAGGAAGATCGACAGGCTGCCCAGCGCCAGCATGAGCAGCGCGACCGCGACCGCGATGCCGGTCGCCGTGCTGCTGTCGTCGCCGGAGCCGAACGCGTTGGACGCGTCCTGCGTGGCGCCGGCCAGGATGCCGATGAACACGCCGGCCAGGAACTGGAAGCCGGCGACGATGAACAGCAGCACCCGGGCGGTCTTCACCATTCCGGGCATCTCCTGCGGGACGCCGTAGCCGTACCCCTGGGGGACGGGCGGGGCCTGCGGGTAGCCGTAGCCGGGCTGGCCCTGGGGAGCGGTGGGGTAGCCGTAGCCGGGCTGCTGGGGCGGCGGGCCCTGCGGGGGGTAGCCGGGCGGCTGGCCCTGCGGCGGGCCGTAGGGGTTGTTCGGGTCGCCGAAACTCATGGCGGTCCTTCCTCCGTTGCGTTCGAGTGCGGGGACGCGCGGCCTGGCTCGGAGGAAGGTTCTACAGATGCGGTTCGTCCCCCCGGTACTGCCCGCGGCACTGTGCCGTCAATCGTTCTGCAATGGCCGGTTTGTTGTCCAGCCGCATTCCGCGGCAAAGAGGATGTGTTGTGCAAGTGCAACATCAACGATCACGTCCGCACACCTGACGGCCCCACCCGTCGCCCCCGTACGGGTTCCCCGGATTGGAACCGGGAGGCCGTCATCCGCGAGGATGGGACCATGACCGCCCAGATTCTCGATGGCAAGGCCACCGCAGCCGAGATCAAGTCCGATCTGACCGCCCGAGTGGCGGCGCTGAAGGAGAAGGGCGTGACGCCCGGACTCGGCACGATCCTCGTCGGCGCCGATCCCGGCAGCCAGAAGTACGTGGCCGGCAAACACCGTGACTGCGCCGAGGTCGGCATCGCCTCCATCCAGCGCGAACTGCCGGAGACGGCCACCCAGGAGGAGATCGAGGCGGTCGTCCGCGAACTGAACGACGACCCGTCCTGCACCGGCTACATCGTGCAACTGCCGCTGCCCAGGGGTATCGACGAGAACCGGATCCTGGAGCTGATGGACCCGTCGAAGGACGCCGACGGCCTGCACCCGATGAACCTCGGCAGGCTGGTCCTGGGCGAGCCCGCCCCGCTGCCCTGCACCCCCAACGGCGTGCTCACGCTGCTGCGCCGGTACGGCGTCGAGATCAAGGGCGCCGAGGTCGTGGTCGTCGGCCGCGGCGTCACCATCGGCCGTCCGATGCCGCTGCTGCTGACCCGGCGCAGCGAGAACGCGACGGTGACGCAGTGCCACACCGGCACCAGGGACCTCTCGGCGCACCTGAAGCGGGCCGATGTCATCGTCGCCGCCGCCGGCTCCGCCCACCTGATCCGGGCGGAGGACGTCAAGCCGGGCGCGGCCGTGCTCGACGTCGGCGTCTCCCGCAGCGCGGAGGGGAAGATCGTCGGCGACGTCCACCCGGACGTCCGCGAGGTGGCCGGCTGGATCTCCCCGAACCCCGGCGGGGTGGGCCCGATGACCCGCGCCCAGCTGCTCGTCAACGTGGTCGAGGCGGCGGAGCGCAGTGTCGGCTGACCACGTCTTTGGAAAGGCCGACGACATGGACGGCGCCGACGGTCGTAGCGCCGCTGGGGTCGAGGACGGGGTCGACGGCGGGGTCGGCGACGCCGTGGACCGCGGGGTCGACGGCGGTGACGGCGACGGCATCGAGGTGCGGGATCCGATCAGCGCGCCCGACGCCGACGGCGTGCCGCGTCGCACCACCCGCCGCTTCCCCAAGTTCACCCGGGACACCGCGCGTCCCGAGGGCGGCGGGCGGGCCGCGCCCGGCGACGCGCTGGCCGCCCGGCAGTGGCCGATCATCGTGGTGCTGGGCATCGTCGCGCTCGGCCTGCTGGTGACCGCTCTCGACGTGTTCCGGGTCGGCACGATCCTGATCGGCGTCGGACTGCTGACCGGCGCGGTCCTGCGCTGGACGCTGCCCGGCGTCGGCATGCTCGCGGTGCGCTCCCGCTTCACCGACATCGTGACCTACGGGGTGCTCGGCACGGTCATCGTCCTGCTCGCGTTGATGGCGCAGCCCAGTCCGTGGCTGCAGATCCCGTTCCTCAAGGACACCCTGCACTTCACGGTCAGCAGCAGCTGACGGCACGCGACCGGCGGCCCGTCCTCATCCCCCGAGAAGGACGGGCCGCCGACGTGTGCCACGTTCTCGCATCGTGAACGGCCTGTTCAACAGCTGTCCGAACGCTGTGGCACGGAAGTGACCGTTCCGCTGTCGTGTGCGCGCCCCGCCACAGCAGCCCCGGCCGGGGAACCGACCGGCGGCTCCGCGTCGTCCCCTCAACGAACCGAAGGGAAGGTGGGCGGGATGGGCGCCTGGCAGCCGCTGCCGGACGGGCTGCCGTCGGAGGTACGGCACTTCGTGGAACAGTTGCGGCAGCTCAAGGACGGTACGGGCCTCAGTCTTGCCGCGCTCGGCGCGCGCACCGCGTACAGCAAGTCCTCCTGGCAGCGCTATCTCAACGCCGTCCAGCCGCCGCCCCGCCAGGCCGTCGCCGCGCTGTGCCGGGTCGCGGGACTGGCCGGAGCGGATGCCGAACGGCACGTCGTCCGCTGGGAGTTGGCGGTCGAGGCCTGGCCGCGGCCCGCTCCCGCCGACCCGGCCGAGGCCTACCACGAGGATCCGACGGTGCCCTGGTGGGACCGTCTGGAGGAGCCCGCTCCGCAGGGCGCGCCCGGACCGGCCGGACGGCTCCTGCTCTACGCGGCCCTGCTCCTGCTGGCGTTGCTGCTCGCGGCCGTCGCAGGCGCGGTCGCCTTCGGCTGAGCCGCATCCGTCGCGACGGCCGTGCGCGGTGCCGGCCTCGGGCCCGACGGGCCGCACGCCCTGAGACGAGTCCGGGCGGAACCGGCCGGAAAAAATGCCGCCGCACAGGAATAGCCGCCTCCGCTCCGGGAAGGCGAACCGGTACCCCCACGGGAGTCCGGCACGACCCGGCACCCCCACACGGCGGTCGCCGATCCCCCTCTCCCGGACCGGCGGCCGCCGCTTCGTGCGGGTCTCCCGTACGCCGAGGGGCACTCTGTGAAGCGGGCCACACAACCCCGGACGTCCGGCATCCCGGATGCGCGATAGCCTGACCGCTGATCGGATCTCTTGATACCAAGAGATCGATCATTTGTACGTCCCACCCGGGGCAGGGACGCCCCACCGACAGCTGTCATACGGAGAACGCCATGACCCGCACTCCCGTGAACGTCACCGTGACCGGCGCGGCCGGCCAGATCGGTTACGCCCTGCTCTTCCGCATCGCCTCCGGCCAGCTGCTCGGCGCGGACGTGCCGGTCAGGCTGCGCCTGCTGGAGATCACCCCGGCGCTCAAGGCCGCCGAGGGCACCGCCATGGAGCTGGACGACTGCGCGTTCCCGCTGCTCCAGGGGATCGACATCACCGATGACGCCGACGTCGCCTTCGACGGCGCCAACGTGGCCCTCCTCGTCGGCGCCCGCCCGCGCACCAAGGGCATGGAGCGCGGTGACCTCCTCGAGGCCAACGGCGGCATCTTCAAGCCCCAGGGCAAGGCCATCAACGACCACGCCGCGGACGACATCAAGGTCCTCGTCGTCGGCAACCCGGCCAACACCAACGCCCTGATCGCCCAGGCCGCCGCGCCGGACGTACCGGCCGAGCGCTTCACCGCGATGACCCGCCTCGACCACAACCGCGCGCTGACCCAGCTCGCGAAGAAGACGGGCTCGACGGTCGCCGACATCAAGCGTCTGACCATCTGGGGCAACCACTCCGCCACCCAGTACCCGGACATCTTCCACGCCACGATCGCCGGCAAGAACGCCGCCGAGGTCGTCAACGACGAGAAGTGGCTGGCCGAGGACTTCATCCCGACCGTCGCCAAGCGCGGCGCGGCCATCATCGAGGCCCGTGGCGCGTCGTCCGCGGCGTCGGCCGCCAACGCCGCCATCGACCACGTCCACACCTGGGTCAACGGCACCGCCGAGGGCGACTGGGCCTCCATGGGCATCCCGTCGGACGGCTCCTACGGCGTCCCGGAGGGCCTGATCTCCTCCTTCCCGGTCACCGTGAAGGACGGCGTCTATGAGATCGTCCAGGGCCTGGACGTCAACGAGTTCTCCCGCGCCCGCATCGACGCGTCGGTGCAGGAGCTGGCGGAGGAGCGCGAGGCGGTTCGCGCACTCGGCCTGATCTGAGCCTGAACACCAGCGATCCCCGGACGGTCCGACCGTCCGGGGATCGCTCGCGTTCCGCTCCGTGTTCCGCTCCGCTCGAGGGCGCTGACGAAGCGCGCCCAGGCGCCGAGCCCGAAGAGGACCGCTCCGCGTCCGGGGTCCTTGCTGTCCTGGACCGGGACGACGGCCGGAACGTGATCGGGGGGACTTCGAGGCACCCGCCCCGCCGTCCGGGTTGTCGTAGCTGGACCTGCGCCAGGCGGACTTGCGCCAGGCGGACCTGCGCCTGGTGACGTTGCTCAGGTCGGTGGCTCGCACGGCACTTCCTCCGACGTTCGCATGATGAACTCTCGTGACTCGGCCGGGGAAAGCGCCGGGTCGCGCATCGCATCGTCACGCCGGAGAAGTTGCTCAACTGCTCGGATTTCCTCGACCGGTTCACCCCGGTGAGCGGTCTCCGCGTACGCCACGGTGATGCCGTCCGGCAGTCGGAAGAACATCGTGCAGCCGCAGTCCCCTCCGCGAAGCGTTTGCGGGGCTGTCGGCTGCGGCCGGTGACCACTCGTCTCGCGGGCATGGGGCGTCCCCTTCGCGACTCTGCGTCGCCGCAGTGGGCACGGCGAGTGATTCAACTGTCTGTAGAGTTCGGCCCGCTCGGTCATCCCGATACTATTTGTCCGCTTATGCGAGCAAGTTCCGTGACCCGAGGCACTTTCGGCCGCGAATTGCGCATGCAATCCGGGACCGGGGGCAGGTGGACGCGGTCCCCCGTGTGACCCGGGGGTGACACAGGGGGACGGAACAGGAACGGAAGGCAACGCCGATCATGGCCGACAGGACCGAACCGCTGCACACGCCGGAGCTGCGAGAGCACCGGACGATTCACTCGGGCGGAGAGTGGCTGGAAGCAGTCTCCGGAGCCACCCGCGAGATCATCGACCCCGCGGACGGACGCCCCTTCGCCGTGGTCGCCGAAGGCGACGAGAAGGACACCGACCTGGCGGTCGCGGCCGCCCGTGCCGCCTTCGACGAGGGCGCGTGGCCGCGCACCCCCGCCGTCGAGCGCGCGGCCCTGCTGTACCGCGTCGCCGACCTCCTCGTCCGCGACCGCGAACGGCTCGGCCTGCTGGAGAGCCGGGACGCGGGCAAGACGCTCGAAGAGGGCCGCGTCGACATCGACTGCGTCGCCGACGCCTTCCGCTACTTCGCCGGTCTGGTGGCCGCCGAGTCGTCGGGCCGGGTGGTGGACGCGGGATCGGCCGACGTCCACAGCGTCGTCGTCCACGAGCCGGTCGGCGTGTGCGCGCTGATCACGCCCTGGAACTATCCGCTGTTGCAAGCGAGTTGGAAGATCGCTCCGGCGCTGGCCGCCGGCAACACGTTCGTCGTCAAGCCGAGCGAGATCACGCCGCTGACCACGGTCGCGCTGATCGGCCTGCTCGCCGAGGCGGGGCTTCCGGCCGGCGTCGCGAACATCGTCACCGGCCCCGGGCACACGGTCGGCGCCCGGCTCGCCGAACACCCCGACGTCGACCTGGTGTCGTTCACCGGCGGCCTGGTCAGCGGCACGAAGGTCGCGCAGGCGGCCGCCCCGACCGTCAAGAAGGTCGCCCTCGAACTCGGCGGCAAGAACCCCAACGTGGTCTTCGCCGACGCCTGCGCCACCGACGAGGGCTTCGACACCGCCGTCGACCAGGCCCTCAACGCGGCCTTCATCCACAGCGGCCAGGTCTGCTCGGCGGGCTCCCGGCTCATCGTCGAGGAGTCCGTCCGCGACCGCTTCGTCGACGAACTCGCCCGCCGGGCCGGGAAGATCCGGCTGGGGCGCGGCACCGAGGACGGCGTCGAGTGCGGACCGCTCGTCTCCGAGCAGCAGCGCGCCAAGACCGAGGAGTACGTGGCCTCCGCGCTCGCCGAGGGCGCGGTGCTGCGCTCCGGCGGCAGGCGGCCCGAACCCTCCCCGGAGCGGCCCGAGTCGGGCTTCTTCTACGAGCCCACCGTCCTCGACCGCTGCCACCGAGAGATGCGCGTCGTGCGGGAGGAGGTCTTCGGGCCGGTCCTCACCGTCGAGACCTTCCGCACCGAGGACGAGGCCGTCGCCCTCGCCAACGACACCGAGTACGGCCTCGCCGGCGGCGTCTGGACCTCCGACGCGGGCCGCGCGCGGCGGGTCGCCGGCCGGCTGCGCCACGGCACCGTCTGGATCAACGACTTCCATCCCTATCTGCCGCAGGCGGAGTGGGGCGGCTTCGGCAAGAGCGGCGTGGGCCGCGAACTCGGCCCGGCCGGACTCGCCGAGTACCGCGAGGCCAAGCACGTCTACCAGAACCTCGCGCCCAAGCCCGTCCGCTGGTTCGCGGGCTGACCCACCCGCAGGCCCCGCCGCCCGCCCCGAACGCACTTCGCACAGACTTCGCACGCCCCTGGAGTACCCCCCATGCCACAGACCTCACCTGTCTATGACTACGTGATAGTCGGAGGCGGAACCGCCGGTTCCGTCATCGCCTCCCGACTGACCGAGAACCCCGAGACCACCGTCGCCGTCATCGAGGGCGGCCCCAGCGACGTCGGCCGCGACGACGTCCTCACCCTGCGCCGCTGGACGGGTCTGCTCGGCGGCGAACTCGACTACGACTACCCGACCACCGAGCAGCCGCGCGGCAACTCCCACATCCGGCACAGCCGGGCCCGCGTCCTCGGCGGCTGCTCCTCCCACAACACGCTCATCGCGTTCAAGCCGCTGCCCTCCGACTTCGACGAGTGGGAGGCGGCCGGCGCCGACGGCTGGGGCGCGGTCCCCATGGAGGCGTACTACGCGCGCCTGCTGAACAACATCGTCCCGGTCGACGAGAAGGACCGCAACGCCATCGCCCGCGACTTCGTCGACGCCGCGCGGCAGGCGACCGGAGTGCCCCGCGTCGAAGGCTTCAACAGCAAGCCCTTCGACGACGGCGTCGGCTTCTTCGACCTCGCCTACCACCCCGAGACCAACAAGCGGTCGTCCGCCTCCGTCGCCTACCTCCACCCGGTGATGGACGAACGGCCCAACCTCACCATCCTCCTGGAGACCTGGGCGCACCGGCTGGAGCTGGACGGCGCCCACGCGCGGGGCGTGCACGCACGCACCAAGGACGGCGAGGAGATCCTCGTCCGCGCCCGGCGCGAGGTCGTGCTCTGCGCCGGCGCGATCGACTCGCCCCGGCTGCTGCTCCACTCCGGCATCGGCCCCAAGGCCGACCTGGACGCGCTCGGCATCCCCGTCGCCCACGACCTGCCCGGCGTCGGCGAGAACCTGCTCGACCACCCCGAGTCGGTCATCGTCTGGGAGACCCACGGGCCGCTCCCGGAGAACTCCGCGATGGACTCCGACGCCGGACTGTTCGTGCGCCGCGACCCCGAGCACCGGGGTCCCGACCTGATGTTCCACTTCTACCAGGTCCCCTTCACCGACAACCCCGAGCGGCTCGGCTACGAACGCCCCGCGCACGGCGTGTCGATGACCCCCAACATCCCCAAGCCGAAGTCCCGCGGACGGCTCTTCCTGCAGAGCGCCGACCCGGCCGTCAAGCCCGCCCTGGACTTCCGCTACTTCACCGACGAGGACGACTACGACGGCCGCACCCTCGTCGACGGCATCCGCATCGCCCGCGAGATCGCGAAGACCGAGCCGCTGGCCGGCTGGCTCAAGCGCGAGGTCGCCCCCGGCCCGCACCTCACGGGCGACGAGGAGCTGAGCGAGTACGCGCGCAAGGTCGCGCACACCGTCTACCACCCGGCCGGCACCTGCAGGATGGGCGCCGCCGACGACGAACTCGCCGTCGTGGACCCCCAGTTGCGAATCCGTGGAATGGAGGGCATCCGCATCGCGGACGCCTCCGTGTTCCCGACCATGACAGCCGTGAACCCGATGATCGGCGTGCTGATGGTCGGCGAACGGGCCGTGGACCTGATCGGAGGCGATGCCTGATGAGCACCGACACCAGTACCGACACGACCGCCCACACGACCATCGAGGAACGCCCGCCGGTCTTCTCGGTGGACGGCCTGTGGAAGGTGTTCGGCCCCAAGGCCGAGACCGTCCCCGGCGACCCCGAACTGACCTCCCTGCCCCCCGCCGAGCTCCGCTCCCGCACCGGCTGCACCGCCGCCGTCCGGGACGTCTCCTTCGACGTGCGCAAGGGCGAGGTCTTCGTCGTCATGGGCCTGTCCGGCTCCGGCAAGTCCACCCTCGTGCGCTGTCTGACCCGGCTGATCGAGCCGACCGCCGGCAGCATCGCCATCGAGGGCGAGGACGTCCGCGCCATGGACAAGAACCGGCTGCGTGAACTGCGCCGGCACCGGGCCGCGATGGTCTTCCAGCACTTCGGCCTGCTCCCGCACCGCACCGTCGTCGACAACGTGGCCTACGGCCTGGAGATCCAGGGCGTCGGCAGGTCCGAGCGCCGCGCCCGGGCCAGGCAGGTCGTCGAGAAGGTAGGCCTGGAGGGCATGGAGCACCGCAGGCCCAGCGAGCTGTCCGGCGGGCAGCGCCAGCGCGTCGGACTGGCCCGCGCGCTCGCCGTGGACCCCGAGGTGCTGCTCTTCGACGAGCCGTTCAGCGCCCTCGACCCGCTGATCCGGCGCGACATGCAGGAGGAGGTCGTCCGGCTGCACCAGGAGGAGGGCCGCACGATGGTCTTCATCACCCATGACCTCAGCGAGGCCCTGAAACTCGGCGACCGCATCGCCCTGATGCGCGACGGCAGGGTGGTGCAGCTCGGCACCCCGGAGGAGATCGTCGGCTCGCCCGCCGACGACTACGTCCGCGAGTTCGTCCGCGACGTCCCGCGCGAGCAGGTCATGACGGTCCGCAGGGCCATGCGGGCCGGCGAGTGCGGCGGCCCCGGCCACCCGGGCGCGATCGCCGCCGACGCGGTGGTCGCCGAGGCGATCCAGGTCGTGTCGCGCAGCCACAAGCCGGCGTGCGTCGTGGAGGACGGCCGGTGTCTGGGGGTCGTCGATCACGAACGGCTCCTGGACGTCGTGGCCGGAACGGAGCTCCGCAAGGAGGCGGTCTGACATGGCTACGGTCACCGCACCCGCCCCCCGTGTCTCCCTGCCCGGGGTCCTCAAACACCGCTCGGTCGCCAAGCTCGCGCTGCTCGCGCTCGCCGCGGCGGTCCTCGTGCCGCTCGCCGACGCCCAGTGGGCCAGCGGCAGCTGGCCCGCCGCCCTCACCGTCGACCTCACCCAGCCGCTCGGCAAGGCCAGCGACTGGATCATCGACAACCGTGACAGCCACCCGCTGTTCCTCTACGGCTTCGGCTACGTCAGCAACGCGGTCGTGCTCTGCGTGCGGGCCGTCTACCTGGTGCTGCTCGCGGCCGGCTGGGCGGGCGTCACCGCCGCCGCCGCGCTGACCGCCTGGCGGGTCGCCGGAGTGCGACTGGCCGTCGGCACCGCCGTCGCGTTCCTGGCCTGCGGACTGCTCGGCATGTGGATCCCGACCATGCAGACGCTCGCGCTGATGGTCGTCGCGGTCCTCGTGTCGGTCGCCGTCGGCGCCGTGCTCGGCCTCGCCGCCGGACTCTCGGACCGGATGGACCGCATCCTGCGCCCCGTCCTGGACACCATGCAGGTGCTGCCCGCGTTCGCCTACCTGCTCCCGGTCGTCCTGATCTTCGGCATCGGCGTCCCCGCGGCCGTCCTCGCCACCGTCGTCTACGCCGCGCCGCCGATGGCCCGGCTCACCTCGCTCGGCCTGCGCGGCGCCGACAAGGAGGTGCTGGAGGCCGTCGAGTCGCTCGGCGCCACCGCCCGCCAGCGCCTGCTCACCGCGCGCATCCCGCTGGCCCGCAAGGAGCTCCTGCTCGGCCTCAACCAGACGATCATGATGGCGCTGTCCATGGCGGTCATCGCCTCGGTGATCGGCGCGGGCGGCCTCGGCGACCGCGTCTACCAGGCGCTCGCCTCGGTCGACGTCGGCGCGGCCCTCGCCGCCGGCATCCCGATCGTCCTCCTCGCCGTCGTCCTGGACCGGGTCACCGGCGCGGCCGGCGACGGCGAAGGCGACCCCGGCGCCGGACCCCGGCGCGGCGGCCTCTCGCGCCGCGCGGGATGGGCGGCCGCGCTCGCCGCGACCGTCGTCGTCGCGGTCGCCGCACGGCTCGCGGGCCGCCTCGACTGGCCCGACGCCTGGACGCTGAACATCGCCGAGCCGGTCAACCGGGCCGTCGACTGGATGACCGACCACCTCTACTCCGGGGTCCCGGTGATCGGCGGCACCGCCGACTGGGCCGGCCACTTCACCACCTGGGTCCTCGATCCGCTGCGCGACGGCCTCCAGGGCCTGCCCTGGTGGTCGGTGCTGCTGATCGTCGCCGCGCTCGCCTGGGTGATCGGCACGTGGCGCACCGCGCTCACCGCCGTCCTCGCGATGGCCGCGATCGGCGTCCTCGGCGTGTGGAAGCCGTCGCTCGACACGCTGTCGCAGGTCCTCGCCGCGGTCGCCGTCACCCTCGTGCTGGGCTTCGCGACCGGTGTCGCCGCCGCCCGCAGCGACCGCTTCGAACGGCTTCTGCGGCCCGTCCTCGACGTCTTCCAGACGATGCCGCAGTTCGTGTACCTGATCCCGGTCGTGGCGCTGTTCGGCGTCGGCCGCGCGCCCGCCGTGGCCGCCGCGGTCGTCTACGCGCTGCCCGCCGTCGTCCGCATCACGGCGCAGGGACTGCGCCAGGTCGACCCGGCCGCCCTGGAGTCGGCCCGCTCGCTCGGCGCGAGCAGCGGCCAGCAGATCCGCCAGGTACAGCTTCCGCTCGCCCGCCCGGCCCTGCTGCTCGCCCTCAACCAGGGCGTGGTCCTGGTTCTCGCCGTCGTCATCATCGGCGGCCTGGTCGGCGGGGGCGCGCTCGGCTACGACGTCGTCTTCGGCCTCGCCCAGGGCGACCTCGCCACGGGGCTGGTGGCCGGCGCGGCCATCGTCTGCCTCGGCCTGATGCTCGACCGGGTGACCCAGCCCACCGAACGCCGCGCCAAGAAGGGAGCGTGACATGCGCATCCGTACCACCGCGACCGTGGCCGGCGCCTCCGCGCTGCTCCTTCTGACGGGCTGCGGCGCCGCCGACATGACCAAGCAGGCCTCGCCGTTCGCGAACGCGCAGGGCGCCAAGAGCCTCACCCTGTCCGTCCAGTCCTGGGTGGGAGCCCAGGCCAACGTGGCCGTCGCCCAGTACCTCCTGGAACACAAGCTGGGCTACCGCGTCGACACCGTGCAGGTCGACGAGGTGCCCGCCTGGGACGCGCTCAGCCAGGGCCGGGTCGACGCGATCCTGGAGGACTGGGGCCACCCCGAGCAGGAACAGCGCTACGTCAAGGACAAGAAGACGATCACGCCCGGCGGCGACCTCGGCGTGACCGGGCACATCGGCTGGTTCGTGCCGACGTACTTCGCGAAGCAGCACCCGGACGTCACGAACTGGAAGAACCTGAACAAGTACGCGGCGCAGTTCGCCACCGCGGAGAGCGGCGGCAAGGGCCAGCTGATGGACGGCTCGCCCTCCTACGTCACCAACGACAAGGCGCTGGTGAACAACCTGGACCTGGACTTCCAGGTCGTGTTCGCCGGCTCGGAGGCCGCCCAGATCACCCAGATGCGGCAGTTCGCCAAGGAGAAGAAGCCCTTCCTCACCTACTGGTACGCGCCGCAGTGGCTCTTCAAGAAGGTCCCGATGACCGAGGTGAAGCTGCCCGCCTACAAGGAGGGCTGCGACGCCGACCCGGAGAAGGTCGCCTGCGGCTACCCGCACACCCCGCTGCAGAAGTACCTCAACGCCGGCTTCGCGAAGGACGGCGGGAAGGCGGCCGCCTTCCTGAAGAAGTTCAAGTGGACGACCGAGGACCAGAACGAGGTGTCCCTGGCCATCGCCGACCAGAAGATGACTCCGGAGGAGGCGGCGAAGCAGTGGGTGGACGGCCACGCCTCGAAGTGGAAGGCGTGGCTGTCCTGAGCGCGCTCCGCGGGGTGAGCGCGGTGAGCGCGCCGCCCGCCGCCGTTACGCCAGACCGGCGCTGATCTCCCGCAGGGCGGCCGCCGCCCGCCGCTGGAGACCCGGCCCGAACGTGACGCGCGTGGCCCCGAGTTCGCCGAGCCCGGCGGGCGAGGGGCCTTCGCCGTCCACCCGGCCGCCCACGTTGAGCGGGCCCTGGACCCCCGACCGCAGCAGCGGCAGCAGACGGGTCGGCGCGCCGATCGGGTAGACGCAGTCGGCGCCGGCCGCCACGTACAGCGCGGCCCGCTCGATGGCCCGCTCGACGGCCCGTTCGGGGTCGCCGGCGTCGTCGCCGTACTCGAAGACGTCCACGCGCGCGTTCACGAAGAGCAGGCCGCCCGCCTCCGCCCGCACCCGCGCCAGCCACTCGGCGTGCTCCCGCGGATCCTTCAGGACCCCGCCGACGGAGTCCTCCAGATTGCAGCCGACGGCGCCCGTCTCCAGCAGCCGCTCCACCAGTTCCTTCGGCGCCAGCCCGTACCCGTCCTCGACGTCCGCGGACACCGGTACGTCCACCGCCCGCACGATCCGGGCGACCGCCGCGAACATCTCGTCCGCCGGGGTCTGCCCGTCGGCGTACCCGAGGGAGGCGGCGACGCCCGCGCTGGGCGTCGCGAGCGCCGGGAAGCCCGCCTCGGCGAAGACCCGGGCGCTGGCCGCGTCCCACGGGCCGGGCAGGACCAGGGGGTCGCCCGGCAGCCGGCCGTGGTGCAGCCGGCGGAAGTCCTCCGCCTCACTCATGGTGTCCACTCCTCGTGGTCGACGTCGTCCGTCCGGCTCACCTGTGCTGCCCCGGCCGGTAGTGCCCCGGCACCAGCCGGCATGTCACGCCGAACCGGTTCCAGGCGTTGATCACCGTGATCGCGGCGATCAGCTGCGCGAGTGCGGGCTCGTCGAAGTGCTCGGCCGCCCTCGCGTACACCGCGTCCGGCACGAAGCCCTCCGTCAGCACCGTCACCGCCTCGGTCAGCGCCAGCGCCGCGAGCTCCCGCTCCGTGTAGAAGTGCCCCGACTCCTCCCAGGCGCTGAGCTGGACGATCCGCTCGACGCTCTCGCCCGCCGCGAGCGCGTCCTTGCTGTGCATGTCGACGCAGAGCGCGCAGCGGTTGAGCTGCGAGGCCCGGATCTTCACCAGTTCCAGCAGCTTCGGGTCGAGGCCCTTACGGGCGGCGGCGTCGAGCCGGAGCATCGCCTTGTACACCTCGGGGGCGTGCGCGGACCAGTTCAGCCGGGGGGTGTGCTCGGGCGCGCAGTCCGCCCGCTCGCCGGTGGCCGGAGCGGCGGGGGCGCCGGTCGTGGAGCCGGCGGCCGGGCCGGTGGCGGAGATGGTCGTGGGGCTGGTCGTCGGGCTGGTCACCGTGCTCGTCGGGCTGGTCGGGGCGGGTGCGTCGGTCGTCATGACCTCGACCCTAGGTGTCAGGCAGCCCAGGAGTATGGTCCATTTCCATGGCGGAACCATGGGCCACTTTCGGGGTCGACCTGCACGTGGAGCCGACCGGACCGCAGGTGCGGCGGGGCCTGACAGACGGCCTGCGCGAGGCGGTCCGCAGCGGCCGGCTGCCGCCCGGCACCCGGCTGCCCTCCTCCCGCTCCCTCGCGGCCGACCTGGGCGTCGCCCGCAACACGGTCGCCGACGCCTACACCGACCTGGTCGCCGAGGGCTGGCTCACCGCCCGCCAGGGCTCGGGCACCCGGGTGTCCGAACGGCACGTCGTGCCTCCGGCGAACTCGGCCCCCCACCGCCCCGCGGACCACCGGCCCGTCCACGACCTGCGGCCCGGCAGCCCCGACCTCGCGTCCTTCCCGCGCGGCGCATGGCTCAGGGCGGCCCGCCGCGCCCTCGCCGCGGCCCCGTACGACGCCTTCGGCTACGGCGACACGCGAGGCCGGGTGGAACTGCGCACCGCGCTCGCCGGCTACCTCTCCCGCGCCCGCGGGGTGCGCGCCGACCCCGAACGCATCGTGGTGTGCGCCGGGTTCGCGCACGGCCTCAGCCTGCTCGCGAAGGTCCTGCGGGCCCGCCGGGCCCACTCGGTGGCCGTCGAGTCCTACGGCCTGGACGAGCACTGGTGGCTGCTGGCGGCGGCGGGACTGGCCACCACCGCACTGCCGTTCGACGACCGGGGCACGGACCCGGCGGTCGGGTCGACGGACGCCGGCGCGGTCCTGCTCACCCCCGCCCACCAGTTCCCGATGGGCGTGCCCCTGCACCACGACCGCCGGGCGGCCGTCGTGGACTGGGCGCGGCGCACCGGCGGTCTGGTCCTGGAGGACGACTACGACGGCGAGTTCCGCTACGACCGCCAGTCCGTCGGCGCCCTCCAGGGGCTCGACCCCGATCACGTGGTGTACCTGGGCACGGCGAGCAAGTCGCTGGCGCCCGGTCTGCGGCTGGGCTGGATGGTGCTGCCGCCGGGCGTGACCGAGGAGGTGACGGCGGCCAAGGGAGGGGTGGACACCTCCGGGGTCCTCGACCAGCTGACGCTCGCGGAGTTCATCGTCTCGGGCGCGTACGACCGTCATGTGCGGGCCATGCGCACGCGCTACCGCCGGCGCCGTGACGCGCTGGTCGCCGCCCTGGCCGAGCGGGCCCCGGCGATCCGGGTCACGGGCATCGCGGCGGGCCTGCACGCTGTGCTGCGCCTGCCGCCGGGCACGGAGGCTGACGTGGTGCGGGCGGCGGCCCGGCAGGGTCTGGCGGTCGACGGTCTCGCCCCGCGCCATCGGCACGCCGGCGCGGTCGCCGCCCCGCTGGACGCCCTGGTCGTGGGGTACGGCACCCCGCCGGACCATGCGTGGTCCGGCGCGCTGGAGGCCTTGTGCGCCGCTCTTCCGGCCGGTGACAACGGCTCCGGAATTCTTTTTCCCGGATAGATTTCCTGGAATTTCCCGGATACAGTCCCACCCATGACGAACAGTAATTCCGTGTCCCGGGTGGCGCTCAAGAAGACAACCCCCGACGTCTCCGCCGCGATGGGCGCCCTGCACGGCGCCGCGGTTTCCGCCGCGCGCGACGCCAAGGTCGAACCCGAGATCCTGGAGCTGGTCAGGATTCGCGCCTCGCAGCTCAACGGCTGCGCGTTCTGCCTCGACATGCACACCAAGGACGCCCGCGCCGAAGGCGAGACCGAGCAGCGCATCTACGCGCTGAACGCCTGGCGGGAGACCCCCTTCTTCTCTGTACGCGAGCGCGCCGCACTGGCGTTGGCCGAGGCCGTGACCCTGGTGCACGACGGTCACGTGCCGGACGCGGTGTACGCCGAGGCGGCGGAGGTCTTCGACGAGGCGCAGCTCGCCGCGCTGATCTGGGCGGCCACCGTCATCAACGCCTACAACCGCATAGCCGTCGCGACGCGCATGGTTCCGGGCGCCTACCAGCCCGCGAAGAAATAACGAGAATTCCATCAGCCGGCGAAACCGCCGGGGGAATGGCGAGGGAATTCAGGGAAGCGCGGAAATGCGGGCGCCGGCCATATCCTCCGGCGCTCGCATTTCTGTTCCGCGGCTGTCCGTGTCCTCTTCGCCCGTGTCCTTTTCGTCGCTTCCTCTCCGCCCGCTTCCTCACGCCCGGGGCAGCGGCTCGCTCTGCGCTTCCAGCCACCGCCGCCATTCCGCCGCCCGCACCGCCGGACCGGGGGTGAGCGGACCTCCCGCCCAGGCCGTCACGGGGCGGATGCCGTGCAGCGCGTTCGCCAGCCACACCTCCCGGCCGTCCAGCTCTGCGGGCGTCCGCTCGCGGTGCGCGACCCGGACGCCGAGGCGGTGGGCCCGTTCCTGGATCAGCTGACCGGTCACCCCGGCCAGCACCGGCAGCCTGGGCGGCGGCAGACACAGCGTGTCGTCCTCCCACCACAGGACGCTCGCGGTGGCCGCCTCCAGCACGGCGCCGGAGGGCGCGACCAGCACCGCCTCCGTCGCGCCCGCACCGGACGCCCGGCGGCGCACCCGGGCCAGCGCGTCGAGGTCGGGCCCCTTGCGACGCGGCATGGTCCGCGGATCGGGCTGGCCCGCGGCCCAGACCCGGACGTCCGGCTCGAGTTGCGGGGCGTGCCGCAACAGCAGCCGCAACTCCAGCGAACCGGCGGCGAGTTCCACCCGGGGGAACCAATCGCCGGACCGCGGCAGGGCGGCCGTCATGTCCCGCCAGAACTCGACAAGTCGGCGCAGCGGCGGACCGCTGCACTCGCCGCAGGCCCGCAGGAACCGTTCCCGGTGCCGTTCGAGACCGCGCACCCGGCCGTCGCGGACCAGCCACGAGTCCGCGACGAGCAACCGCCCGCCGGCCTCGGCAGCGGGCGCCAGCCCTCCGGCCGACGTCCACCCCGACAGCCCCTCCACCGTCGCCGCCTGCGTCATCCTGTGCGCCATCGTCCGCGCCATCGCCTGCGTCATCGTCTGCGTCATCGTCTGTTCCTCTCCGGACGTCCCGCTCAGTACTTGCCGGCCGCCGCCGGCGCGCCGTCCCGGGGCCCGTACGGCGCGTGCTCCAGCCATGACCCGCACGAGGGCAGCACCGGTGCGAGGGCCGCCGCCGCCCGCTGCCGGAGCCGTACGGTCCGGCGCCGGGGGCGCAGATGCTCCAGCGCGAGCCCAGCGGCGGCGCTGTTGAACAGCCCCGCCGTCCGACGCGTCCCGGCGAACTCCTCGACGGCCCGGTCCGTGCCGGCGGCGACGGCCCCGGCCGCCGCGACCGCGTCGGCGATGCCGCTGTTCATGCCGCGCGCCCCGAACGGCGGGAACAGGTGCGCCGCCTCGCCGACGAGCAGCGCCCGTCGGTGCGGATCGGTGTACGACGCGGCGACCTTGCGCAGGAAGCGGTACGTCGACACCCACAGGATGCGGCGGTCGTACCCGTCGCCGACGATCGCCGGCAGCCATTTTCGTACGGCTTCCTCGGTGCCGAAGGCCTCCTGCGCGTCGTCGTCGCGGCACTGCAGGTCGACCTGGAAGCCCCCGGTGAACGGCACCCGCATCACGCTGCGGCCGCCCACCCCCGGGTGCTCGTAGTGGAAGACGCGCTCCAGCGGCAGTTCGGCGCCGGGCACGTCGGCCACGTCCACGACGACGTGGAAGCCCTCGCCGCGCACGCCCTCCATGGCGATGCCCAGAGCACGCCGGACCGCCGAGCGCGCCCCGTCGGCGGCGACCACGTGCCCGGCGCGCCACTCCCGCCCGTCCTCGCCGCTCAGCACGGCCCCGTCCGGGGTGGTGCGCACGTCCGTGACGCGCGCCCCCCACACGAACTCGACCCCCGCCCGTGCGCAGGCGGCGCGCAGGAACCGCTCGGTGTCCACCTGCCGCAGGCTGGTGAAGGGCGGCAGCGCCGTCGAAGGGCCGGACCGGGGCGGGAACGTGCGGGCGTACACCTCGCGGCCCCGGTACAGGGTCCGCCGGGTGTGCCAGGTGCGTCCGTAGGCGGTGATCTCGGCGGCCAGCCCCGGAGCCGCCCCGTCGAGCAGCGCGAGGGTCTCGCGGTGCACGAACAGAGCGCGGCTGCCCGGCCGTTCGCGGTCCTCGGGATCCGCCTCCAGCACCAGCGCCGGCAGGCCGTGCGCGCGCAGCGCGAGCGCCGCCGACAGACCGACGGGGCCCGCGCCCACGACGACGGCCGGGTTCACGACGACGGCCGGGTTCACGCGTGCACGCCCCGCGGCGTCCCGGTCAGCATGCGGGTGATCTCCACCCGCTTCACCTTCCAGGTCGCCGTCATCGGCAGCTCCTCGAACCGCCACTGCCGCGGCTCGGCCATCGCGGGCAGATCGGCCGTGGCCGCCCGCCAGCGCTCCGCATCGAGCGGTCGCTCGCCCCGCACGCACACCACCGGCACCGGCTCCCGGTCCGCGCCGGGCACGATGACCACCTCGCGCAGCTCCTCCAGCCGTTCCATCAGCGCGTCCTCCACCTCCAGGCTGCTGTGCACGGCGTCGATCCGGTCGATCTCACGGTCGATCAGACGCAGTGCGCCCAGCCGGTTCAGGACGCCCATGTCGCCCATCTGCCACCACCCGTCGTCGAGCTGGCGCTCGTACTGCGCCCGCGCTCCGAGGTAGGTGAGGATGCGCCCCCGGGTGCGCGCCTCGATACGGCCGGGCGTGCCGGGCGCGACGGGTCTGCCGTCGGGGCCGGTGATCCGCAGCCGGGTGAAGCCGGGGATGCCCGTTCCGACCCGGCGGCCGTCCGCCCGCTGCGCGCTGCGCCGGGTGAACCACTGGACCGCTACCGGCCCCGTCTCGCTCTGCCCGTACAGCTGGACCAGCCAGGGCGCACGGCGTTTCGACGCGCCCAGCAGCCGGCGCACGGTGCGCGGGTGGATCGCGTCGAACGTGGACCCGTACGACTTCACCCGGGACAGCGGGGCGCCGGGCGCGTCGGCCAGCTCCTCCCACAGCACGAACGTGTTGGGGTGGGTCTCGACGATGCCGGGCCGGTGACGGACCAGCAGCGGCCGTACGGCGGCCGGGTCCGGGTCGGTGATCAGCACGAGCGGGCTGCCGAAGCGCAGCAGGACGCCGAGCAGGTGGTAGAAGCGCGAGTGCACGAACGACATGTGCAGCGCGGCCGTCTCGCCGCGGGTGGGCCAGCCCATCGCCTGCTGCGGGACCAGCCGGTTCCACATGGTGTTCGGGCAGTGCACGGCCAGCTTGGGGACGCCGGTGGTGCCGGAGCTGTGGGTGATCAGCGCGGGCTCGCGGGGGTGCAGCCGCACGGGCGCGGGAGGCCCGTCGCAGGCGAACCCGCCCAGCGGCTCGGCGCCGGGCGCGTCGTCGACGGACAGCGTCCGCCGCACATGGACGTCGACGCCCTTCAGCGGACCTTCCAGCTTGGCTCGGTCGGTGATCAGCCAGGGCTCCCGGAGCCGCTCCAGCAACTGCCCGACGACCGGGCCCGCGAGGCCGGGCGAGAGCAGCACGGGGACCGCTCCGATACGGGAGATCGCGCAGGTCAGCAGGATGACGTCGACGTTGTCCGTCTTGTGCAGGGCGACCTGCTCGGAGGGCCGTACCCCGGCCGACCACAGCCGGCCCGACAGCTCCTCGACCACGTCGGCGAGGACCGTGTAGTCGAGGTCGACGCCGAGGCCGGGATGGGTGTCCAGCGGCCGGTCCAGGGTGACGAACACGGCGCCGTGCCGGTCGGCCGCCCGCCGGAACAGCGGGCCCAGATAGAACCCGCGGTCGGCGAGGAGGCGTTGCTGCGACATATGACTGTTCCCTTCGGCCGAGCGGCAGGGACCCGCGGGGGTCACCACGCCCCCTGGCGGACCAGATGGCGGCGGAGTTTTCCGGTGGCGGTGCGCGGCAGGGACGTCACGAAGCTGACGCTCCTCGGCACCTTGAAGGCGGCGAGCCGGTCGCGCGCCAGGGCGAGGAGGTCGTCCTCGAGACCGGCGGAGACCGGGCCGGCGGGGACCACGAAGGCGCGCAGCCGGCTGGAGCCGCGCCCGTCCATGACGGCGGCGACCGCGACCTCGCGCACCGCCGGACGGGTCCGCAGCACGGCCTCCACCTCCAGCGGGGAGACGGTGATCCCGCCGACCATCTCCATGTCGTCGGTGCGGCCCAGATGCCGGTAGGAGCCGTCCGGCTCGCGGCGGGCCCGGTCGTGGGTGGCGAGCCAGCCGCCGACCAGGGTGCGTCCGGTCTCCTCCGGCCGGTTCAGATAGCCGGACGTCAGCGTCGGCCCGCGTACCCACATCTCGCCTTCCGCGCCGTCCGGCACCGGCCGCCCGGCCCGGTCGCGCAGCTCCACCTCGAACCCCGGCACGGGACGCCCGACGGTGCCGGGACGGTCGTGGCCGAGGCTGTTGGCGCAGAAGGCGTGACCGGCTTCGGTGGAGCCGATCTGCTCCAGCACCGGCGCGCCGAGCAGTTCGGCGACCCGGACGCCGAGCCCGTCCGGCAGGCCCTCGCCGGCCGACACCGCGGCGCGCACCGAGGCGAAGCAGTCCCCGTGCCCGCTGCCCCGGTCGGCGACCAGCGCCGCGTACGCCGACGGCACCGAGTAGAGGAGGGTGACACGGTGCCGGGCGACGAGCTCGTCGACGGCGGCGGGCGTCGGACGCCGGTCCACCAGGACGGCGGACGACCCGGAGAACAGCGGGAAGGCGAAGGCGTTGCCGAAGCCGTACGCGAAGTACAGCTTCGACACCGACAGGGTGACGTCCTCC
Source organism: Streptomyces sp. SAS_272 (assembly GCF_052543235.1). Taxonomy (NCBI): domain Bacteria; kingdom Bacillati; phylum Actinomycetota; class Actinomycetes; order Kitasatosporales; family Streptomycetaceae; genus Streptomyces; species Streptomyces sp. SAS_272. The sequence continues at coordinate 35,783 of NZ_JBMNDR010000085.1, forward strand.
TCGGTGATCCCGAGCAGCCGCCGGCCGATCAGGTCGTGGTAGGCCTTCGGGTCGCCGTGCGCGTGCACCACGCCCTTCGGACGGCCCGTGGTGCCGGAGGTGTACTGCACGTACAGCGGCGTGTGCGCGTCGACCGGACGGACGGCGGCCGGCTCGGCGGCGGGGGCCAGCGCGAGGAGCTCGTCGGCGCCGAGCCGGGCCCGGCCGGCGAAGCGGTCCTCCAGCCCCGGTCCCGTCAGGCAGAGCGCTGCCTCGCTGTCCTCGGCCATGAACGCGTGCTCGGCGGCGGGCAGTTCGGGATTGACCAGGACGGCGACGGCGCCGAGCCGGGCCACGCCGAGGAAGGCCGCCACCCACGCCATGCCGTCGGGCAGCGCGAGCACCACCCGGTCTCCGGCCCGCACCCCGTGGCCCGCGAGCACCCCGGCCGCCCGTGCCCCGATGTCGTGCACCTCGCCGTGGGTCCAGCGCCGGTGCCCCTGGTGGAACGCGGCCCGCCCGGACCAGCCCCGCCGCTCGGCGAGGTCGGCCAGCTGCGCGGCGAGGTTGCCGGGGACGTCGCCGTCCCGCCTCGCCCGGGGCACGGCCGAGGCGCGCGGAGCCGGCGCGTCGGGGGACGCCGTCGTGACCCGGGGAGCCGCCGTGGGCCGAGGAGCCGGCGTGGGCCGGGGTGCCGCCGTGGGCCGGGGAGCCGGCGTGGGCCGGGGTGCCGCCGTGGGGCGTCGCGTCGTCATCGGGAGGCCTCCTCGGCGGCGGCGGGGCCGGGCTGCGGGGCCGCGGCGCCGCCCTCGGCGTCCTCCCGCAGGGCCCGCATCTGCGCGGCCGTCTTCAGCAGCATCTCGTCGTACTCGGCGGCCGGATCGGAGTCGAGGACGATCGCGCCCCCCGCGCCCAGCTGCATCGAGCCGTCGGCGATGACCGCGGTGCGGATGACGATGTTCAGGTCCGCGCCGCCGCTGCAGCCCAGATAGCCGAGCGCGCCCGCGTACACGCCGCGCGCCTGGGTCTCCAGTTCGTCGATGATCTCCATCGTGCGCAGCTTCGGCGCGCCCGTCATCGAGCCGCCGGGGAAGCAGGCGCGCACGCAGTCCACCGCGTCGGCGCCCTCGCGCAGCCGTCCCTCCACGGTGGAGACGAGCTGGTGCACGGTCGGGTACGTCTCGGCGGCCATGAGCCGGGAGACCCGCACGGTGCCGGTCCGGCAGATCCGACCCAGGTCGTTGCGCAGCAGGTCGACGATCATCAGGTTCTCGGCGCGCGTCTTGGCGTCGGCCGCGAGCGCGTCCCGCAGCCGGGCGTCCTCCAGCGGATCGGCGCCGCGCGGCGCGGTGCCCTTGATGGGCTTGGCCTCGGCGACCCCGTCCCGGGTGATCCGCAGGAACCGCTCCGGCGAGGAACCGGCCACGTCGAGGTCGCCGAGTCGCAGGAAGGCCGCGTAGGGGGCGGGGTTGACGCGGCGCAGCGTCCGGTAGAAGGCGAGGGCGTCGGCCGGTGCGGGTAACCGCGCGGCGTCGGTCAGGCAGACCTCGTAGCTGACTCCCTCGGCGAGCGCCCGCCGGCAGGCCGCGATGTCCGCGAGGTAGGTCTCGCGGTCCCGCACCAGCCACGGCTCGACGGCCCCGAGGTCCGCCTGCGCCGACGGCCCGGGGGCCGGCGCCGGCGTCCGGTCGGACTCCGCGGGCAGCGAGGTGAGCCGGGCCAGCGTGCTCTCGAGCCAGTCGGCGGCCTCCAGGGCGGCCTGCGGGGTGTCCTCGGCCAGGCAGACGGCGTAGGTGAAGCCCGTCTGGTGGTCCACCGCGACCAGCCGGTCGGCGAACAGCCAGCAGGCGTCCGGGACGGCGGAGCGGTGCCGGTTCGGGGAGCCGCAGTCGGCCTTCGTCTCGTAGCCGAAGTAGCCGACGTAGCCGCCGGTGAAGTCGAAGGGCAGCCCGGTGGCGTCGACCCGGCGGCTCGCGAGCTGCCGCTTGAGGTAGTCGAAGACGCTCGCCCGGACCTTGCGCGTCGGCCGTCCGGCCCGCTCGATCTCGCAGCGCCCGGCCTCCACGTCGTACCGGACGAACTCGGCGAGGGGGCCGCTGTCGTCGCCGAAGAACGAGAAGCGGGACAGGCCGCGCTCGACCCGGGCGCTGTCCAGCCAGAACGCCCGGGGCGAGTCGGCGTGCAGCCGGGTGAAGGCGGCCTCCGCGTCGATCGCCACAGCGATGCGGCGGGTGTGCAGCCGGTAGGCGGGGCCGCCCGCCCGGCGCGGGCCGGGGACGGTCACCCTCTGCCGCGGCATCGCGGCGGCCGCGGGCGTGACCGCGGTGTTCTTCGTCCGCGTCTTGCGCGCCCGCTCGGCCGTGAGGTTGCGGAAGTTCACCAGCATCCGGTGGCCGTACTCGGTGAGCACCGACTCCGGGTGGAACTGCACGCCCCACAGCGGCCGTTCACGGTGCCGCAGACCCATCAGGACGCCGTCCTCCGCCCAGGCCGTGGCCTCCAGCGAGTCGGGCAGCGGCTCGCGCACGGCCAGCGAGTGGTAGCGGACGGCGGTGAAGTTCTGGGGCAGCCCCTGGAACAGGTCCCGCTCGTCGTGCCGGACGGCCGACAGATGCCCGTGCCGGGGCTGCGGGGCGGCCGACACCAGGCCGCCCTCTCCGAGCGCGATGCCCTGGTGGCCGAGGCAGACGCCGAGCACCGGCAGCGGGGACTCGGCCAGCACGCGGGCGCTGATGCCGAAGTCACGCGCCTTCGCCGGATGCCCGGGACCGGGCGACACCACCACGTTGTCGAACGCGGTGAGGTCGGGGACGGCGTCCGCCGGGGCGTCGTTGAGGATCACCACCGGCTCCTCGCCGTTGACCTCGGCGATCAGCTGGAAAAGGTTGTACGTGTACGAGTCGTAATTGTCGATGAGCAGGGTTTTCACCCGCCCACCTCCCTAGGGTCGTTCTCTGGCCTACGCGGTGCGTTTGTGGCGACCGCGGAGTGCCTGGAGCGGTGGATACAGCCATTTCTTGAAGAAACGCTGGAGGCGGGGCATGAGAATCCAGGTGACGAGGGCCGTCACGCAGAGACATAACAGCAGCGTGCGCACGAAAGGATTGAGTCCGCCGAGATAGGGAAGCACAATGATATTGAAGAGGAGCACCGGCGGGAAAACGGCGCTCATATTCACGAACCACAACTTCCATTTCGACGGCGGGCCCGGCGGGGCAGGCGGCTTCGGCGCGGGCGCCTGGGCGTCGAACCACGCTTTCGCCCCCCGCACGCTTCGGCGGTCCGTCTGCCGGGCGATGCCGTGCGCCCGGGCGTCCCACCGCACCCGGGCGGCCGATTCCTCCCAGGCGCGCGCCGCGCCTTCGCTGACGAAGCGATAGACCACATGCCATTCCGCCCCTTCGTCGACGAGCACACCACCTCCCAGGAATCCGGGCTGCTGTGCGCTCGCGCCCAACATGCCCCACCCCCAGGAATGAAAGTCGGCCTCTCGGCCCGGCACCACGTGATAAGCGGTGGTGACGGTGACGGGATTACTGGTCACACCGTCGAGTACGCGCCAGAGAGCGCTTGCGTTCACAGGTTCTTCAAACTTTCACGACTGTCACCCGCTGTCCGAAAAGAGGCTTTCGACGGGTCTCGTCACCCCTGCGGACGGAATCGAAAAGAAAAAGAACGGCTGCGCATCCGGTTGATCACCGGACGGGCAGCCGAGGTCATGCGGAGACCTTCATTCCGAAGGCGACGCCGTTTCCGGCGCCTCCCCGAACCGGGCGAGCGCCAGCGCGCCCGCGACGGCGACCGCGAAGCCCAGCACGGCCAGCCACGCCAGCCCCTCCCGGGTGCGGTCGCCCAGCCACACCACGCCCACCAGCGCCGGCCCGATCGTCTCCCCGATCACCATCCCCGCCGTGGCCGTCGTCACCGACCCCCGCTGCAGGGCCGTCGTCAGCAGCAGGAACGCGGCCCCGCCGCCCAGCAGCAGCGCGTACAGGGCCGGATCGGTCAGCAGCTCCACGGGGGACACCGAGTCGATCAACCGCACCGCCACCTCCACCACCCCGAACCCGCACCCCGCGCCGAGGCCCAGCACCAGCGGCCGTCCCCGCTCCGGCAGCCGCCCGCCGACCAGCCCCAACAGCAGCATCGCGACGGCCGCGCCGAGCATCGCCCACGGCAGGGCCGCCGGCCCGCTCTCCTCGCCCTCCGCGCCGGATGCCAGCCCCAGCATCGCGAGCCCCGCGCACACCACCGCCACGGCCGCCCACTCGATCCGGCTCAGCCGTACGTGCAGCAGTCGCGCGGCGACCACCGCCGTCACCGCGAGGCTCGACGCGAGGGCCGCCCCCACGGCGTAGATCGGCACCGACCGCAGCGCGACGATCTGGAACACGAAGCCCAGCCCGTCCAGCCCCAGCCCCGCCAGATACCGCCACTGCCGCACGGCCCGCAGCAGCAGCGCCGCGTCCCCGCCGCGGCCGCTCCCGGCGCCGCCCTCGGCGGCCGCCGCCCGCGCCGCCATCGCCTGCAACACCGTCGCCGCACCGAAGCAGACCGCCGCGCCGAGCGCGCACACCATTCCCAAGAGCACGAAACGGACTGTAGGCGAGCGGGCCGCCCGCGGGCCGCCTTCGGGCGCTCCCACCCCCATGTCTAGGCTGTCGACCGGAAATCGCCGTACGGGCGATGCGCACAGGGGGAGACACGGACATGGCGGAAACGCGTCGACGACTTCGTTCGGGCACGGTCGTGCTCGGAGGCGTGGGGCTGCTCGCCACCGCCCTCACCGCCTGCTCCTCCGACCCCGACAAGCGCTGCGTCGACCGCGACAGCTACACCCTCGCCAAGGGGTACAAGGTCGTCGCCGACAAGAACTGCAAGTCCTCCAAGAGCACGTCGAACGGCGTCTGGTACTACGGCGGCAAGAAGCAGGGCTCCTGGGTCGACGGCGGCTCCCTGAGCAAGCCGGGCAAGGGCTCCGGCGGTTCCGGCGGGTCGAGCAGCGGCGGCGGCGTCGACCGCGGCGGCTTCGGCGGGGACGGCGACAGCGGCAGCCACAAGGGCAGCTCCGGCGGCTGAGCCCCCGCCCCCCGACC
>NZ_JBMNDR010000086.1:0-40235 GCF_052543235.1 Streptomyces sp. SAS_272
GGGGCCCGGACGTCCATGGACGTCCGGGCCCCCGTGCGTGCAGTGCCCGCGTCCGGGCCCCGTGCGCACGCGCACCGCTTCTCGAGGTGGCCGTCAACCGCGTCGCAGGCCCAGCACCTCGGCCGCCGCGAACGTCTCGCCGTCCGGCCGGTCCGCGTAGTACCCGCCGAGGACGGCGTCCAGCTCGTCGAAGCTGAACGCGTCCTGTTTGCTGTCGAACTTCGCCGCCACCCGGGGCCGTTCGACGACCGCGACGACGCCCCCGTGCACGACGAGCAGCTGCCCGTTGATCCGCGCGGCGGCAGGTGACGCCAGGTAGCCGACGAGCGGCGCGACATGCTCGGGGGCGAGCGGGTCGAGCCCGTCGGCGGGCGGCTCGAAACCGGCGAAGACGTCCGCCGTCATCCGGGTGCGGGCCCGCGGACAGATCGCGTTGGCGGTGACGCCGTACTTGGCGAGCGCGAGGGCCGTGGAGGTCGTCAGGCCGACGATTCCGCCTTTCGCCGCCGCGTAGTTGGGCTGCCCCGCGGAGCCGGCGAGGAATGCCTCCGACGAGGTGTTCACGATCCGCCCGTACACCGGGGCGCCGGCCGCCTTGGAACGCTCACGCCAGTGCGCGGCGGCGAAACGGGTGGTGTTGAAGTGGCCTTTGAGATGGACCCGGATCACCGAGTCCCACTCCTCCTCCGCCATGGAGAAGACCATGCGGTCGCGCAGGATGCCCGCGTTGTTGACGACGACGTCCAGCGTGCCGAACTCGGCGATCGCCGCGCCGACGAGTTCGCGGGCCTGCCGGAAGTCGGACACGTCCCCGGTGTGGGCGAGCGCGGCGCCGCCCGCGGCCCGGATCTCCGCCGCGACCTCCTGCGCCGGCCCTGCCGATGCCTCGCCGGAGCCGTCACGGCCGGGCTGTCCGTAGTCGTTGACGACGACGGCCGCGCCCAGCCGGGCCAGTTCCAGCGCCTCGGCGCGCCCGAGCCCGCGGCCGGCGCCCGTGACGATCGCGGTCAGCCCCTCAAGAGGCCGTGACAGTGGCGATGACGGTGACATCCGGACGGCCGCCTCTCAGATCTCTATGCACGTACGGAGCGCCGCACCGGTGCGCATCTGGTCCAGCGCCTCGTTGATCTCGGTGAGCGCCACGCGGTGGGTGATCAGACCCTCGAGATCGATGCGGCCGGCCCGCCACAGGGCGATCGTCCGCTCGTAGGAGCGCAGGACGTCTCCGCCGCCGTACATCGAGGGCAGGATCCGCTTCTCGTCGAAGAACAGCTCGAACATGTTGAGCTGGAGGAAGTCGTCCAGGGCGCCCGCGCCGACGACGACGAGGGTGCCGCCGCGCCGGGTGTTCTCGTAGGCGGTGCGGGCGGTGGCGGAGCGGCCGACGACCTCGAAGACGTAGTCGAACCCCTCCCCGCCGGTGACCAGTTGTTTCGTGCCGGGCAGCTCGTCCGGTGAGACGGCCTTCGTGGCGCCGAACCGCAGGGCGGCCTCCCGGCGCGAGGCGACCGGGTCGACGGCGACTATTTCGGCGGCGCCCTTGAGCCGCGCGCCCTGGATCGCGGAGACGCCGACGCCTCCGCAGCCGATGACGGCGACCGACGAACCGGCTTCCACGTCCGCCGTGTTGAGGGCGGCGCCCAGTCCCGTGGTCACTCCGCAGCCGATGAGGGCGGCGATGTCGAAGGGGACGTCGTCGGGGATCGGGACGGCGCAGCCGGCGTCGACCACGACCTCCTCGGCGAAGGTCCCAGTGCCGGCGAAGCCGAACACGTCGCCGCCCGGGCGGCGGAAGTTGGGGGTGCCCGCGTTCATGAAGCCGGCCAGGCACAGCTCGGTCTGGCCGCGTTTGCAGGCGGGGCAGGCGCCACAGGCCGGCAGCCAGCAGACCACGACCCGGTCGCCGGGCTTCACCCGGGTGACGCCCTCGCCGACCTCGATGATCTCGCCCGCGCCCTCGTGGCCGGGCACGAAGGGCGCGGGCTGCGGCAGCACCCCGCCCATCGCGGACAGGTCGGAGTGGCACAGCCCGGTGGCCCGTACCCGGATCCTGACCCGTCCGGGGCCGAAGCCCACCGCCTCGACGTCGTCGTGGACCTCCAGTTTTTCCTGGCCGATCTCCTGAAGTACGGCTGCGCGCATGGTGCGGCTCCCCTCGGACCCCTGACGGGCGGTGTGACGGGCGGTTGGACGGGCGGTGTGACGGGCGGCGTCTTCTTGGCGGACCGTTCCCCTGCCGGGCGGGGTGGGTGGTTCAGGAGTGCTGGACGACGGTGTCGGCGAGGACCGCCGCGTCGTCGCGCTCGATCGCGCTCACGGCCGCCCGCACCTCGCCCGCCCCGCGCCACATCCGGATGCGCAGGGTTTCGCCGGGGTACACCACTCCGGCGAACCGCGTGGCGTAGGAGCGGACCCGGCCGACGTCGCCGTCGAGCAGGGTGTCGACGATCGCCTTCAGCGTGACGCCGTAGGTGCACAGGCCGTGCAGGATGGGCCGGTCGAATCCGGCGAGCTTCGCGAACTCGGGGTCGGCGTGCAGCGGGTTGTAGTCGCCGGAGAGGCGGTAGAGGAGCGCCTGGTCTTCGCGCAGGGCCCGCTCGATCGTCCTGTCGGGCTCGCCGGCGGGCGGCTCGAGCCGGGCGGACGGGCCGCGGTCCCCGCCCCAGCCGCCCTCGCCGCGGACGAAGATCTGGGCGTCGTTGGTCCACAGGGGCCCGTCAGTGTCGGCGACCTCGGTGCGCATGACGAGGACGGCGGCGCTGCCCTTGTCGTACACGCCGGCGATGCGTCCGGTGGCGGTGGCCCGGCCCTCGGCCGGGATGGCCCGGTGGATCTCCAGGCGCTGGCCGCCGTGCAGGACCCGGGCGAGGTCGACCTCGATGCCGGGCATGGACAGCGAGCTGATCACGCCGGGTGAGCCGGAGCCCGCGACGGTGGCGAAGCTCGGCAGGACGTGCAGCCGGGACTCCAGGGTGTAGCGCAGTTCGTCGGCGTCGGTGGCCGGGACACCCGCGCCGATGCCGAGGTGGTACAGCTGGACGTCCCGGCGGTCCCAGGCGATCTCGCCGGTCCGGGGTTCGGCGGCGAGCGCCTTGGCTGCGTCGATGGGCATGGAGCTCCTGATCGTTCGGATCCGTCGCGATCAACGGATCGCACGGGATCACAATCGGATCGTGTCGGATCGGTCCTGATCGATCGGATCGGCTGGTTCGATTGGATCACTGGATCGGCTGGTTCGATCGCGTCGTTCGGAGACCTCGGCACGGCCGTCCGCACCGATCGGCCGCACCGAGGTCGTCACGGGGCCGCGGAACCCGCCCGAGCGAGCAGATCTAGAACGCGTTCCAGCGCGGCGACCCCCTGTATAGCCCAGGCCTCCGGAGTTGTGAAGACACCTGACGGCATGTCAGATGCAGATGTCGGGCGCTGCGGCCGATGACATTTGTCCCGCACGGGTCCGTACATCCGGCTCTGCCGCGGACGACCCCGGAAACGTAGCGTCGGAGACACGCCGCCCCGGCATGATGGGCGGCCCACGGAAACGACGAACCGGGGGACACCACCATGAGGAGATCACCGGCGCGGTGGCGAAGCGCACTCGGCTGCCGGACGGCGGCCTGGCGCTCGGAGCTGCGGACGGGACGCGAGCGGCAACAGCGCTGGAAGGAGGACAAGAACCGCCGCAGGGCCGAGCTGAAGGCCGCCGGCAAGTCCGGGCGGGTCTCGGTCCCCGAGGACCCGGGTCCGCCGCCCAACGGCTTCTCCCTGTTGCCCTGGCTGCTGATGGGGATGGGCGCGCTCTCCCATCTCTTCCAGGGCGAGACGCCCAATCCGTGGATCGGCGGCCTCGGGCTGCTGACGTTCAACTCGCTCTACATCTACGTCGCTTTCCGTGCCTTCGCCAAGGAGAGCCGCGACGCGGTGTCCACACGGGTGGCGCTGGTGCTGCTGGCCCTCGTGACCTGCGCTCTCGCCCTCGGCTACGGCGGGAACTGGCTTTTGTTCTTCCCGCTGCTGGGCCTCGCGACGGGCGCGGTCCTGCGCGGACCCCGGCTGCGCGGGCTGGGCACCGCCGCGGCCGTCCTGGCGGGTGCGGTCTCCGTCGTCCACGACAGCTGGGGCAGCGCTCTGACCATCGCCTACGCCACCTGGCTCTCGACGATGGTCACGGCCGCGATCCTCTCCCTCTCCGAGGCGGTGCGGGAGCTGCGCGCCGCCCGCGAGGAACTGGCCCGGCGGGCGGTGGAGGAGGAGCGGCTGCGGTTCTCCCGTGACCTGCACGATCTGCTCGGCCACACCCTCTCGGTGATCGTGGTGAAATCGGAGGCGGCCCGACGGCTGGCGCCGCGCGACATGGACGCGGCGCTCTCCCAGGTCACGGACATCGAGGCGGTCGGCCGTCAGGCTCTGACCGAGATCCGCGAGGCGGTCACCGGCTACCGCGAGGGCAGTCTGGCCGCCGAGCTGGACCGGGCCCGCTCGGCCCTGTCGGCGGCGGGCGTCGAACCGACGGTGAACCGCTCCGGCCCGCCGCTGGAGCCGCAGACCGCCGCGCTGTTGGGCTGGGTGGTGCGCGAGGCGGTCACCAACGTCGTCCGGCACAGTGCGGCCACCCGGTGTGCGATCACGGTCTCCGGCGCCCCGGACCGGGTTCGGCTGACGGTGACGGACGACGGGGTCGGCCTCGGCGAGGACGAGGACGTCGAGGACTGCTGCGCACGCGGCGGCACCGGACTGACCGGGCTGCGCGAGCGTCTGGCGGCGGCGGGCGGCTCACTGACGGCGGACCGGGGACCGGGCGGCGGCTTCCGGATCACGGCGGAGCTGCCGGCGGACACCAGGGTGGACGCGGACACCCGGGCTGATGCGGACACCCGGGCTGACGCGGACACCCGGGCTGACGCGGACAGCGTCCCCTCGGTGGACCCTGACGGGGACGGGTACCGGGGCGAAGGCGGGGACACGGACCCTGGCGGGAGCGCGGCGGGGACGGTGTCCGACGAGAGCGCGGGGGCGGGCCCGGGCGCGAGGGACGACGAGCGCGCGAAGGGCAGCCAAGGAGAGAAGGCAGGCCTGGGCGCGAGGGACGACGAGAGCGCGAAGGGCAGCCGAGGGGCGCAGGCGGGCCTGGGCGCGACGGGCAGCCAGGGCAGCCGGTCCTCCGTCACGCCGGAGTCCTCGCACGGGGCGCGCTCTGTGGTCGGCGGCCCTAATCTTGGGCCGTGACCGAGATGCCGGGTGGGCCCGTGAACGAGATGCCCCGCGACCGACGCCCCGCCAAGTGCATCCGGGTGCTGCTCGCCGAGGACCAGGGAATGATGCGCGGAGCGCTGGCTCTGCTGCTGGGTCTGGAGGCCGACATCGAGGTGGTCGCGCAGGTCGGCGCGGGCGACCGGATCGTGGAGTCGGCCCTGCTCCACCGCCCGGACGTCGCTCTCCTCGACATCGAGCTGCCCGGCATCAGCGGCCTGGACGCCGCCGCCGAGCTGCGCGAGCAGGCGCCCGACTGCCGGGTGCTGATCCTGACCACGTTCGGCCGGCCCGGCTATCTGCGCCGTGCCATGGAGGCCGGAGCCGCCGGGTTCCTGGTCAAGGACGGCCCGGTGGAGGAGCTGGCGGAGGCGATCCGCCGGGTGCTGGCCGGTGAGACGGTCGTGGACCCGGCGCTCGCCGCGGCCGCGCTGGGCGCCGGCCCGAACCCGCTCACCGCCCGCGAGCGGGACGTCCTGAACGCCTCCGCCGACGGTGCGACGGTCGCCGACATCGCGGACAGGCTGCACCTGTCGGAGTCCACGGTCCGCAACTACCTCTCCTCCGCCATCGGCAAGACGGGCGTCCGCAACCGCATGGAGGCCATGCGCGAGGCCCGGCAACAGGGTTGGCTGTAGCGGTCCGGGCCGCCGCTGGCATAGTGCCCGCATGTCCTTACCGATACGGATCCTCGGGCGGGCGACCGGACCGTTGGCGTTGCTCACAGCGGCTTTCACCACCGCCGTGCTCACGACCGCCGTGTCCGCCACCGCCGTGTTCACGACCGCCGCCACCCCGGCCGCCGTAACCCCGGCCGCCGTAACCCCGGCCGCCGTACCGGTGGCGGTCGCGGCCGAAGGGGCCGGCCGGGTCGCGATGCGGTTCGAAACCGTGGGGACCTACGTCATGTACAGCGCCGACGAAGGGGCCGGAGCCACGAACGACGGCTTCGTCGTCCCGGTCTACGTCCAGCCGAGCAAGGGCGGCGAACCGGCCCGCAACGTCAGGGTGGTGATCGACGCGTCGGGGCTGGCAGGCGTCGCCAGGGTCCGTGACACGACGATGTGCGAGGCCGAGGGCCCGGTCTTCACGTGTGAGTACGGCGACCTGCAGAACGGCGACGGCGAGAGCTACTCCCCCCTCTCCCTCCGCGGCGTGGACGGCGTCGAGCCGGGCGACAGCGGGACGGTCACGTACACCGCGACCGCCGACAACGCGTCCGCCGTCACCGGCACCACCCGGATGACCGTCGGCGGTCCGAGGCTCTCCGCGCCCGGGGAGGAGAAGAACGTGAGCGGGCTGGCGCCGGGGAAGTCCGCGAACGTGACGGCACGCCTGGCCAACCACACCCGCTTCCCGGCGGATCAGGGCGTCGCCCTCCAGGTCGGCGCGTCGGAGGGGCTGACGCTCACCGCGCTGCACAGCAACTGTTTCTACGCGGGGCCCGCGCCCACCTCCGCATGGTGCACGTTCCCCACGAAGGCCGCTCCGGGCGCCGCCTACGCCGCCGACGCCCCGCTGGTCTACACCGTCACCGGGCCCAGAACGCTGACCGGAGAGGTGACCTACTCCTGGTCGTCCGCGCCGTCCAGGCCCGCCGGCCACACGGTGCGGGGCGTCGGCCCCCCGCTCGGCCTGGTCCGGACCTCCGCCCAGGACATCGGCGACAGCAGGGGCAGGGTCGCCGTGTCCACCACCGTGCAGGTCGATTACCGTCCGGTGACCGCGACCGTCCGGGGCCGCGTCGGCGACACGGTGCGCGTACGGCTCGGGCTGGAGGACCTCGGCCCCGGCCGGATGACGGGCGACGAGGAGCCGGGCCGTTTCGAGGTGGTCCCGCCCGAGGGCACCACGGTCACCTCCGTCCCGTACCGCTTCGAGGAGGACGGCGGGAAGTGGGCCTGCGAGCGGCCGGAGAAGCCCGGCGGGGCGTTCGTCTGCGACATCGGCCGCGACCCGTTCTTCGAGGTGCGGCACGAAGGGGGCACGACCGCCATCGACTTCCACATCCGCATCGACCGGCAGGTCGCGGGGGCGCAGGGCACCGTCCGCACGGTCAACCCGTACGACCGCAACCCGGCCAACGACGTCGCCGTCATCCCGCTCGACGCCTCGCCCGCCCCGCCGTACCGGTACGCCTGGGCCTGGGCCGCGGGCGCCCTGGCCGTCGTCGTCCTGGCAGTGGTGTACCGCCGCCGGCGGAGGCGGTCGCCCTAGACGCCCGCGCCGGTCCGTCGCAGCACCCGCAGCGAGCCGGTGTCCGAGACCTCCGTGAAGGCCCCTGACGCCAGGGCGCGCAGGTAGACGCGGTAGGGGGCCTGGCCGGTGAACTCGTCGACCGGGTCGGGGAAGACGTCGTGGATGACGAGGAGCCCGCCCTCGGCGACGTGCGGCGCCCAGCCCTCGTAGTCGGAGGCGGCGTGCTCGTCGGTGTGGCCGCCGTCGACGAAGACCAGGCCGAGGGGCGTGTTCCAGAACGCGGCGATCTGCGGCGACCGTCCGACCAGGGCGACGACGTGCTCCTCCAGACCCGCCCGGTGCAGGGTGCGGCGGAAGGCGGGCAGCGTGTCCATGAGACCGATCTCGGGGTCGACGGTCTCCGGGTCGTGGTACTCCCAGCCGGGCTGCTGCTCCTCGCTGCCCCGGTGGTGGTCGAGGGTGAGGGCGCTGACCCCGGTGCGGCGGGCCGCGTCCGCGAGCAGGATCGCCGAGCGCCCGCAGTACGTGCCGATCTCGAGCAGCGGCTTCCCGAGCCTGCCCGCCTCGACGGCGGCGGCGTACAGCGCGAGCCCCTCGTCGAGCGGCATGAACCCCTTCGCCGCCTCGAACGCGGCCAGGATCTCGGGCTGGGGCACCGCGGGCATGGGGGTCCTTCCGACGGACGAACGAATGAGCCCGCCCATGCTGCCCCACCCCGGGCGACGCGGGTGACAGGGGGTGCGGAAACGGCGTGGGGCGCCACGACCGCACCCCCCGTCGACCGCGCGACGGGGGGTGCGTGTGCGATGCGTGCGACGCGTGCGACGCGCCAGGGGGTGCGTGTGCGAGAGGAGTGCGCCGGAGCGCCGCCGCCCGAGCGCGGGCGTCAGACCAAGGCGATCACGCCGTGGCCGTCAGACCCTGGCCGTCGGACCGCGGCCGACAGACCGTGACGGTCAGGCCGTGACGGTCAGGCCGTGACGGTCTCGCCCGGGAGGGCCAGGTCCAGGTCCACCGGGCGGGCATCGCCCTCGTGGGTCGCGGAGCTCGCCAGGGGACCGTGGCCGACGGCCTTCGCGGCGAGGACGTAGGGCCCCTGGGCCGGGACGGCGAGGGCGTAGCTGCCGTCCGGCTCCGAGAGGGTCGCTCCGGCCTGACGGCCGCGGCGGTCGATGAGGGTGACCCTGGCGCGGGCGACCGGGACGCCGTGGGCGTCCAGCACCCGGCCGCGGAAGCCACGGAGGACCTCCTCAGCACGCTCCAGCACGGCGTCCTCCTCGCTGCTGGCGCGCAGCTGCGGGGCGTCCGAGGGGCGCTGCTGCCGGGGCAGGAACAGCGCGAGGACCAGGCCGATCGCGACGGCTGCGGTGGCGATCAGGAAGGAGACGCGGAAGCCGTGCATGGTCGGCACGGCGACGCCGCCGACGTCGTTCGCGGTGTTGGCGAGCACCATGCCGATGACGGCGCTGGACACCGACGTCCCGATGGACCGCATGAGGGTGTTGAGGCCGTTGGCCGCGCCGGTCTCGGAGGCCGGGACCGCGCCGACGATCAGCGCGGGCAGCGAGGAGTAGGCGAGGCCGATGCCCGCGCCGAGGACGACCGCGATGACGAGGCTCTGCCAGGCGGCGCTCATCAGTCCGAGGCCGGCGCCGTAGCCGATCGCGATGATCAGCATGCCGAGGATCAGGGTGACCTTGGGGCCGTACTTGGCGGACAGCCGGGCGTAGACGGGCGCGGTGACCATCATCGTCAGGCCGAGCGGCGCCACGAGCAGGCCGGCGACGACCATCGACTGGCCGAGGCCGTAGCCGGTGGCCTTCGGCAGCTGGAGCAGCTGCGGCAGGACCAGGGAGACGACGTAGAAGGAGACGCCGACCATGATCGAGGCCAGGTTGGTGAAGAGGACGGCCGGGCGGGCCGTGGTGCGCAGGTCGACCAGCGGGGCCTTCACGCGCAGTTCCATGACGCCCCACAGGACGAGGACGACGGCCGCGGCGGCGAACAGGCCGAGGGTGGTGCCGGAGGTCCAGCCCCAGTCGCTGCCCTTGGTGATGGGCAGCAGGAACAGCACGAGGCCTGCGGAGAGTCCGATCGCGCCGAGGACGTCGAAGGTGCCCTCCGCGCGCGCAGGGGACTCGGGGACGACGACGAGGGTGAGGACGATGGCGAGCGCGCCGAGGCCCGCGGCGCCGTAGAAGAGGGCGTGCCAGTCGGCGTGCTGGGCGATCAGGGCCGCGAGGGGCAGCGCGAGGCCTCCGCCGACGCCGATCGAGGAGCTCATCAGGGCCATCGCCGAGCCGAGCTTCTCGCGCGGCAGCATGTCCCGCATCAGGCCGATGCCGAGCGGGATCGCGCCCATGGCGAAGCCCTGGAGGGTACGGCCGGCGATCATGGTGATCAGGTCGCTGGTGAGCGCGCTGACCAGGGCGCCGACGACCATGACGGCGAGGCTGGCGATGAGCAGGCGGCGCTTGCCGTACAGGTCGCCGAGGCGGCCCATGATCGGGGTGGCCACGGCGCCGGAGAGCAGGGTCGAGGTCAGGACCCAGGTGGCGTTGCTGGGCGAGGTGCCCAGCAACTGGGGCAGGTCCTTGATGACCGGGACGAGCAGGGTCTGCATCACCGCGACCACGATGCCCGCGAAGGCGAGGACCGGGACCACGGCTCCGCTCGCCTCGCGGGTGGGCCGGTCGGTGGTCGTGTGCGTCATGAGGGGGTGCCTCCGGGCGGTGGTTCGGCGATTACATGGGAGCTGAACCTGTATGCACGGGCAACTATTCCGATGCTTCGGCGTACTAACGATTTCTTTATCTTCTCTTGACCCCGACTCCCGCCCACTCTTGACTCCGACTCCCCACCCGCTCTCGACCCCGACTCAGACTCCCGCCCCGCTCTCGACTCCGACTTCCGTCCGCCCTCGACTCCGACTCGCGTCCGCCCTGGACTCCGACTCGCGTCCGCGGACCTAGGTCGAAAAACCGATGCAAGGGGCACAACCCGGTTGAGACCATGACGCTCATGCTGGATACCGCCGCCACCGCCCGCGCCCGGAGATCCCCCCGCACCGCTCCCCCCGCCTGGCTGCTCGTGGCGCTCGCCTGCGCCGGACAGTTCCTCGTCGTGCTCGACGTCTCCGTGGTCAACGTGGCCCTGCCGTCGATGCGGGCGGACCTCGGCATGACCTCCTCCGGGCTGCAGTGGGTGGTGAACGCCTACTCCATGGCCTTCGCCGGTTTCATGCTGCTCGGCGGCCGGGCCGGCGACCTTTACGGGCGCAAGCGGATGTTCCTCACCGGGCTGGCCCTGTTCACCCTGGCCTCGCTGGCCGGCGGCCTGGCGCAGAGCGGCTGGCAGTTGCTGCTCGCCCGGGCCGTCCAGGGGATCGGCGCCGCGGTGCTGGCCCCTGCCACCCTGACGATCGTCACCGCGGCCGTGCCCGAGGGCGCCGCGCGGGCGCGGGCCATCGCGACCTGGACGGCGGTCGGCGCGGGCGGCGGGGCCGCCGGCGGACTCGTCGGCGGGGGGCTTGTCGACCTGCTGTCCTGGCGCTGGGTACTGCTGATCAACGTGCCCGTCGGCGTGCTCGTGCTGGCCGGCTCGCTGCGCTGGCTCGCCGAGAGCCGGGCCGGGGACGGACGGCGCCTGGACCTGCCGGGCGCGCTGCTGGTCACGGCCGGCCTCGCCACCCTGGCCTACGGCATCTCGCAGACCGAGTCCGAGGGATGGGCGGCGCCGGCCGCCCTCGTGCCGCTGGCCGCCGGGCTCGCCCTGGTCGCGCTGTTCCTCGTGGTGGAGGCCAGGACGGCGGCCCCGCTGATGCCGCTCGGTCTGTTCCGGCTGCGGACGGTGTCGGCGGCGAACGCGGCCATGTTCGTGAACGGCTCGGCCATGTTCTCGATGTGGTTCTTCCTCACCCTGTACCTGCAGAACGCGTTGGGCTACACCCCGCTGGAGGCGGGGCTGGCGCTGGTGCCCAGCTCCCTGGCCATCGTCGTCGGCTCCAAGATCGCCCCCCGGCTGATGCGCGCCACCGGGGCCCGCACGGTGGCCGTGCTGGGCACGCTGCTGGCGGCGACCGGGTTCGGCTGGCAGTCGACGATGCGGATGGACGACGGGTACGTCGCCGGGATCATGCTGCCGGGCGTGCTGATGATGCTGGGCGGCGGCCTGGGCTCGACCCCGCTCGCCTCCCTGGCCACGTCCGGGGCCGCGCCGGGCGAGGCCGGGCTGGTGTCCGGCCTCGTCAACACCGCCCGCACGATGGGCGGCTCGCTGGGCCTTGCGGTGCTGTCGGCGCTGGCCGCCTCCCGCACCGCGGGCCGCGGCACTCCGCAGGCGCTGACCGAGGGGTACGCCCTGGCGTTCCGCACGGGCACGGGGGTGCTGCTGGCGGGGGCGGTGCTGATGCTGCTGTGGCTGCCGCGGAGAAACCCGGCCCGCTGAGGCAACGATCCGGGCCTCTCATGGCCTCCTTTGAACATCTAGGAGGTGCTCATGGGGGATCGGGAGCAGGACAGGGCCACGGAGTTCCAGGCTTTCGTCGTAGGCCGCTGGGCTCGGCTGATGCGCACGGCTTTTCTCCTCACGGGGGAACAGCACGCCGCGGAGGACCTGGTCCAGTCGACGCTGGAACAGGTCTACGTCGCCTGGCGCAGAGTCGGCGCGGCGGACGAGCCGGAGGCGTACGTACGGCGCGTGATGATCAACGCCCACGCCCGCAGGCACCGCAGGAAGCTCCGCGAGCTGCTCGCCCCTAGGGACGACGGGCCGGGGCTCGCCCATGAGACCCCGGCCCCCGGCGACCTGATCGCGCGGGCCGACGACCGGCAGACCCTGTTGCGGGCGCTGGCCGCGCTGCCGCCACGGCAGCGGGCGGCGGTGGTGCTGCGCTACTGGGAGGACCTGACGGAGACGCAGACGGCCGAGGCGATGGGCTGTTCCGTGGGCACGGTGAAGAGCAACGCAGCCAAGGGGATCGCGAAGCTCCGCGCCATACCGGAACTGGCGGACGGCGTGATGTACGGAGGGCGGAAGTGATGGGCGCGGACCGGGAGACGAACCACGACATGGCGGCACACGACATCGCCTTCCTGCTGGCCGGCGCCGCGGACGGGGTGGAGATCGGCATAGCCCCCACCCAGGCGCTGATCCGCGGCGGCCGCCGGCGCAGAGCCCGCCGCTGGGCGGTCGCCGCGGCCACCGCCCTGGTGGTCGTCGGCTCGACGGGGGCGCTGGCGGTCACCGGACTGCCGGGCGGCGATGGGGACCGGGCGACGCCCGCGGTGACGGAGCGGGTCGCCGAGACGCCGACGCCGTTCCAGCCGCACAACCGGGTCACCCTGGCGAGCGGCACGGACGGGGGCCAGGAGTGGCGGGTCACCCTCGACGTCTGGCCGGCGCCGATCGACGTTCAGGACGCCAGGGCCACCATGAACGCGATGGCGGAGTACGACCAGTTTCCCGCGGGCGTGGGCACGGCCGCCGATCTGGTCGGCAAGAGCGCCTACTTCGTGCACCGCAGCATCGGGGAGGAGGCGACCGCCCGCACGGTGATGGCGCTGCACGGTCTGACCGGGAAGGGCGACGCCCTCTCGGGCGAGAAGGTCTACGCCCTCGCGTACCGGCTCGGCGCCTACGGCGAGAAGTCCGAGCGGCTGGTGATCGGCCAGGTGGCCAAGACCGCCCGACAGGTGACGTGCACCTGGAAGAACGGCACGAAGACCGTGATCGACAGGGTCCCCGCGACCACCGGCGTCCGCGCCGACGCCCCGACCGTCCGCACGGTCGACAGCTCCCCGTACAACTGGTTCGTCTGCCTCGCCCCCCGGGGCACCGAGTACGCGTCGGCGGAGGTGACGCGCTAGAGGCGCCCGCTAGGGTGGCAGGCGTGTCGTACCCAGGCCCGCACTCCGACCCCGCCGACCCCTTCGGGCCGTCCGGCCGCCTCGGCTCCCCGCAGCCGCGCCGTTCGCGCCTGCGGCGTCCTCTGACGGTGGCGCTGACGTTGCTGGTGCCCGGGGCGCTCCTGGGGTGGCTGGCGTACGAGGCACTGGGCGCCTCGGGAAGCGGGGGCACGGGAGGCGGGTCGGCCGGGACGGGCGCCTCCTCGAGCACCCGCGCAACGGTCCCGGCCGGCGGGGACGCGAAGCCGAACACGCCGGCCGCGTCGCCGAGCCGGGCGGCCGCTCCTCTCGAGGGCAAGGTCGTCGTCGTCGACCCCGGGCACAACCCCGCCAACGTCGACCACCCCTCCGAGATCAACCGCAAGGTCGACATCGGCACCAACTGGAAGGAATGCGACACCACGGGCACGTCCACGAACGCGGGTTACAGCGAGGCGAAGTTCACGCTGGACGTGGCGCACCGGCTGCGCACGCTGCTCCAGGAGCAGGGCGCCACGGTGAAGCTGACGCAGGACGCGGACCGGCCGTTCGGCCCGTGCGTCGACGAGCGTGCCCGGATCGGCAACGCGGCGCACGCCGACGCGGTCGTGTCGATCCACGCGGACGGCGCCGGGGCCGGGCAGCGCGGCTTCCATGTGATCCTGCCCGGCACGGTGCACGAGGGCCTGGCGGACACCCGGGCCGTCGTCGCTCCGTCGAAGGCGCTGGGAAAGCTGATCGCGGGCGACTTCGCCCGCTCCACGGGCACTTCGCCGTCCAACTACGTCGGCGACGGCACCGGTCTCGTCACGCGTGAGGACCTGGGCGGTCTCAATCTGTCAACGGTTCCCAAGGTGTTCATCGAGTGCGGCAACATGCGCGATACCAAGGACGCGGCGCTGCTGACCAGCGGCGCCTGGCGGCAGAAGGCTGCGCAGGGGATCTCTGAGGGAATCGTGAGTTTCCTGCGCGGGTAGTGATCAGGGCGCTGATCCCGGCGGACAGGGCGATCGTGCGGACGATAGTGTCGTTCTTACGATGAGGGGCCACCCCCGCGCTTCACACCGGGGCCTGACGGCGACATGGTGACAGCGACGCCTCTACCGCTATGTGCATGCGTGTACCGACGACGAGACGACTGACGAAGGACCTGAAGTGAATATCCGCTCCCTCACTCGAGGCGACGGCGTGGTGATCGGAGCAGCGGTATTGCTGTTCATCGCGTCGTTCCTGGACAACTACTCGATCGACGGGATCCCCGACAGCTACGACCTGCCGAACCTCTGGGGCAGCGGGCCTGTCCTGTTCAGCGTCGTTCTCGCGGGCATCATCGGCGCCGCACTCGTGGTCGTCAGCCGGGCGCTTCCGCAGCCGCCGAAGGTGGTCGGCCTGGAACTCCGCCAGTTCGGTGTGGCCTTCACGGTCTTCGCCGCCTGGAGCGCGCTCGGCAACATCTTCGACCCGTCCGGCGGTTACGACAACGTCGGTGACAGCTCGAACAGCCCCGACGCCGGCGCGGGCCTGATCCTGGCCCTGGTCGCCACCCTGCTGCTCGCCGCTGCCGCTGTCGCCACCCCGCTCGTCCCGGCCCTGCAGGCCGCTCTCGTCCCCGCGCCCAGGCCGCAGGCCCCGCAGCCGTACGGCGCGCAGCCGCCCGCCGGTTACGGCTACCCGGGCGCCCCGCAGCCGTCGGCGTTCGGCGGTCAGCCGCAGGGGCAGCCCGGCCAGCCGGGTCCGCAGTCGTTCGGCGGCGGCCAGCCGGCTCCGGCGCAGCCGTCCGGCGGGGACTTCTCGCCGTTCTGGTTCGCCGTGCCGGTGCCGCGTCCGCTGTACGCGGAGGACGGCGCGCCGACGCCGATCGCCGAACTGGCCCCCGGCACCTGGTACCTGGCCGTCGAGCAGGGCGCTCAGGGTCTCGTCGCCCAGACGCAGGACGGCCGGCGCGGCGTTCTGCGGGACGCCTCCGGCATCCAGCGCGGCTGAGCCCCGCTCCGCACCACGGCGTGCACGGCCCCTCGCCCTTCCGGGCGGGGGGCCGTTGTCGTACAGTCGCCCTCTCTGTCTGACACACCGTCAGGAGGCGGGCATGCGGCTCGGTCTGGCGCTCGGCTACTGGGGGCGCGGCCCCTCCCCCGACCATGTGGAGCTGGCCCGCGAGGCGGAACGGCTCGGCTACGACTCCGTGTGGACGGCGGAGTCGTGGGGGTCGGACGTCTTCACCCCCCTCACCTGGATCGCCGCTCGGACGTCGACGATCAGGCTGGGCACCGCGGTCGCGCAGATGGCGGCCCGCTCCCCCACCACGACGGCGATGCACGCGCTGACCCTGGACCACCTCTCCGGCGGCCGGATGATGCTCGGGCTGGGGCTGTCCGGCCCGCAGGTCGTCGAGGGCTGGTACGGCCGGCCGTTCCCGAAGTCGCCCCTGACGGCGACCCGGGAGTACGTGGACGTCGTGCGGCAGGTGCTGCGGCGCCAGGCTCCGGTGGAACTCGACGGCCGCTTCCACACGCACCCCTACCGCGGCGCCGACGCGACGGGCCTCGGGCGGCCGTTGAAGTCCATCACCCATCCCCTCCGCGCCGACCTTCCGGTGCTGCTGGGCGCGGAGGGGCCGAAGAACGTCGCCCAGACGATCCGTATCGCCGACGGCTGGCTGCCGCTGTACTGGTCGCCGAACCGGCCGGACGCCTACGGCCCGGCGGTGGCGGAGCTGCCGGAGGGCTTCCGGGTCGCCCCGCTGGCCCGGGTCAAGGTCTGCGACGACGTCGGCGAGGGCCTGTTGGGCGTGAAGGCGATGCTCGGTTTCTACATCGGGGGCATGGGGCACGCCACCCGCAACTTCCACGCCGACCTGATGGCGCGCATGGGCTACGAGGAGGAGGCCCGGCGGGTGCAGGACCTGTTCCTGGCCGGCCGCCGCGAGGAGGCCGTGCTCGCGGTGCCGGACGCCTTCGCCGACGAGATCTCCCTCGTCGGCCCCCGCGAACGCATCGCCGAGCGGCTGGAGTCGTGGCGCAAGGGCCCGGTGACGGATCTGCTGGCGGTCGCACCGGACCCGACGACGCTGCGGGTGCTGGCGGAACTCAACTCCTGACGCGGCCGGTTCCGTGCCGGGCGGCCCGAGGTTTCATCCGGAATCGAACGGCAATCCGGAGAACATGTCTCGATATCGCAGTGGTTCCAACTCCGCCGGAACGGTCATCGCGGTGGTAGCGGACGTCATGGCTGTCATCCTCGGCCTGTGGATCCTGATGTACCTGCTGGACGCCAACCGGGGCAACGACCTCGTCCAGTTCGTGCATCACGCCGCCAACTGGCTGGCCGGCTGGTCCCGTGACCTCTTCACGTTCGACGAGGCGTGGGCGAGGGTCGTGGCCGGCTACGGTCTGGCGGCGGTGGTGTACCTGTTCGTCGGCCACGCCATCGCCAACCGCGTCCACCGCCACTGACGTCCCCGCCTGCGTCCCCGGGCGCGGTCCGCGCTCGGGGACGTCAGGTGCGGCGGTCCGCGCTCGGGGGCGTCAGGGTGCGGCAGTCCGCGCCCGAGGTGCAACAGTCCCCTCAGGCGCAGCAGTCCGCTTCGAGTCCTGCGGGAAGCTGCTCGCCGCCGAACACGGCGCAGGTGGCTTCGTGGCCGCCGAGGGCCGCGACCGCGAGCAGCAACGACCCCGCCGTCCAGGTGGTGAGTTCCAGGGGCCAGATCGCCTCGTCCTCGAAGACGAACCCGGTCCAGTACAGCCCCGAGTCCGCGTCCCGCAGGTGCTGGATGGACTGCAGGATCTCCAGCGCCCGGTCGGACTCGCCCATCGCCCACAGCGCGAGGGCGAGTTCGGCCGATTCTCCGCCCGTCACCCACGGATTGGGCACGACGCACCGCACACCGAGGCCCGGCACCACGAACCGCTCCCACTCCGCCTCGATGCGGGACTTGGCCTCCGCGCCGGTCAACGCGCCGCCCAGCACCGGGTAGTACCAGTCCATCGAGTAGCGGTCCTTGTCGAGGAACCGCTCGGGATGCCGTCGTATCGCGTGCCGCAGCGCGCCGGCCGCCAACTCCCAGTCGGGCTGCGCCTCTTCGCGCTGCTCGGCGATGGCGAGCGCACAGCGCAGCGCCTGGTGGATCGAGGAGGAGCCGGTGAGCAGCGCGTCGGCCGTGGGCGTGCCGTCGTCGTCGCGCCGCCAGCCGATCTGTCCGCCCGGCTGCTGCAGCCGCAGCACGTACTCGATCGCCGCGTACACGCTCGGCCACATCCGGTCGAGGAAGGTGTCGTCGCCGGTGGAGAGGTAGTGGTGCCAGACGCCGACCGCTATGTAGGCGACGAAGTTCGTCTCGCGCCCCCGGTCGGTGACGTCGTCGTGGGCGCCGTCGGCGTAGGCGGCGTACCAGGAGCCGTCGTCGTTCTGGTGCCGGGCCAGCCAGGCGTAGGCGCGTGCGGCGGCCTCGTGCTCGCCCGCGGCGTCCAGGGCCATCGCGGCCTCGGTGTGGTCCCAGGGGTCGAGGTGGTGGCCCCTGAACCACGGGATGGCCCCGTCCTCCCGCTGCACGGCGAGGATGCCGGCGACGGTCGCGGCGGCCTGCCCTGCGGTGAGGACCCCGGGCAGGACCAGGTGTTCTGTCCGGGGAGTGGTCACCGCGCGTCCACCGCGGGCAGGTGCGGCTTGGTCGCGTAGGCCACGAAGCTCTTGCCGATCAGCGGGTTGAGAGCCTGCTCGGCGACCCGGGTGGCCAGCGGCTTCTTCATGATGTCCCAGACCAGCAGCTTGTGGTACGCCCGCACCGGCAGCGCCTTGTCGTTGTCGACGCCGAACGCGCACTTCAGCCACCAGTACGGGGAGTGCAGCGCGTGGGCGTGGTGGGTGCCGTAGGGCTTGAGGCCGGCCTCGCGGATCTTCTCGAGGAGTTCGTCCGCCTTGTAGATGCGGATGTGGCCGCCCTCGACCTCGTGGTAGGCGTCGGAGAGGGTCCAGCAGACCTTCTCGGGGCCGTAGCGCGGGACGGTGATCGCGATGCGTCCGCCCGGCTTGAGGACCCGCACCATCTCGGCGAGGACGCCCTTGTCGTCGGGGATGTGCTCCATGACCTCGGAGATGATCACGACGTCGAAGGAGTCGTCGGGGAAGGGCAGCGCGAGCGCGTCCCCCTCCATGGCGGTCGCGGTGGCGCCCTCGGGGGCCTCGCCGGCCTCCTTCATCGCCGCGAACCACTTGGCGACCTCGCGGATCTCCTCGGCGTTCTGGTCGAGGGCCACGACCTGCGCGCCGCGCCGGTAGCACTCGAAGGCGTGCCGCCCGGCCCCGCAGCCGAGGTCCAGGACTCGGTCGCCCGGGGCGAGCGGGAACCGGGAGAAGTCGACGGTCAGCACGTGGCCCTGCTTTCGCGATCGGATGCTTCGGATACGACGTCGGCCGTCGCCACGGCCTCGACGGTCCCGACGGCCTCGGGGGCGCCGGCGGCGAGCGGGGCCGCGGACGTCCGGTGAGCTTCGGGGGCTTCGGAGGCGCCGTGGGCGTCGGAGGCCGGGGCGACCCGTGCACGGCCGCCGTCGGCTATCGCCTCGCGGTACCGGGCGACGGTCCCCTCGGCTGCCCGCGCCCAGGTGAACCGCTCCAGCACGCGTCGCCGGCCGGCCGCGCCGAGCCTGGCCCGCAGGGCGGGGTCGGCCAGCAGCCGGCCGAGGCCCGCGGCCAGTGCGCCCGCGTCGCCCGGCGGCACGGCCAGACAGGTCTCCCCGTCGCGCCCGGCGACCTCGGGGATGGCCCCGCCGGTCGTGGCGAGCAGCGGGGCGCCGGTGGCCATGGCCTCGGCGGCCGGCAGGGAGAAGCCCTCGTACAGCGACGGCACGCAGGCGACCTCGGCCGAGCGCACCAGGTCGACGAGTTCGGCGTCGGAGATGCCCTTGACGAACTCGACGGAGCCTTCGAGGCCGTACCGCTCGATCGCCTGGGCGACCGGCCCCTCCTGGGGGCGCTTGCCGACGACGACGAGATGGGCGTCCGGGTGCTCGGTGCGCACCTTCGCCAGCGCCTCGACGAGGAAGACCAGGCCCTTGAGCGGGACGTCCGCGCTGGACGTGGTCACGATCCGGCCCGGCACGACGGCCACGGACGGGTCGGGCGAGAACAGGTCGGCGTCGGCGCCGATGTGGACGACGTGGATGCGGTCGTCGCGGACGCCGAGGTGGTCGGCGATCTCCTGCCGGGAGGTGCCGGAGACGGTGAGCACGGACGGCAGCCGGCGCGCCACGCGCTTCTGCATCCGGGTGAACGCGTACCAGCGGCGCACCGAGAGGCGTCGCCCTCGTCCCTCGGCGGCGTCCAGCTCCAACTGCCGGTCGACGGTGATGGGGTGGTGGATGGTGGTGACCAGCGGTGCGCCGACGTCGCCCAGCAGTCCGTAGCCCAGGGTCTGGTTGTCGTGGACGACGTCGAACTCCCCGCGGCGGGCGCGCAGATGGCGGCGGGCCCGCAGGGAGAACGTCAGCGGCTCGGGGAACCCGCCGGTCCACATCGTCGCCACTTCGAGGGCGTCGATCCAGTCCCGGTACTCGCCCCGTCCGGGCGTGCGGAAGGGGTCCGGCTGGCGGTAGAGGTCGAGGCTGGGCAGTTCGGTGAGCGTGACCCGGTCCTCCTGCCCCGGGTCGAGCACGGGGTAGGGCTGGGAGCCGATCACCTCGACGCTGTGCCCGAGCCGGGCGAGCTCCCTCGACAGATGCCGTACGTAGACGCCCTGCCCCCCGCAGAACGGGTTCCCCTTATAGGTGAGGAGTGCGATCTTGAGCGGTCGCTCGCCGTCGGAAGCACGGTCACGCCGGGACCCCGCCTGACTGGCCTCAGCGGTCACTCCGGGCCCCCTTCTGCCTGCATTGTCCCGCGAGACTACGACGGGACGCTAATGTAGAACAAGTTTCAGACTTGATCGTTCGGGAGGCTCTGAATCTACCGGCAGGTAGGAGCGCTGAGAGCAGTGGATCAGGTGATTCACGCCACGACCGGCAGGGGCCGGCCGCTCTGCCGAGTCGCATGATCACCGCCCCCTCACCGACGGTCACCACGACCGTCACGGAACGGACCGGAGCGGGACCCATGTCTGCGGATGCCACCCCACAGCGCCCGGCGCACTCACCTCTCACCGAACGTCAGGAGGCGCGCCGTCGCCGCATCCTGCACGCGAGCGCGCAGTTGGCCAGCCGGGGCGGCTTCGACGCGGTGCAGATGCGGGAGGTCGCCGAGTCCTCGCAGGTCGCGCTCGGCACGCTCTACCGCTACTTCCCCTCCAAGGTGCATCTGCTGGTCGCCACGATGCAGGACCAGTTGGAGCACATGCACGGCACGCTGCGCAAGAAGCCCCCGACCGGCGAGAGCGCCGCGGAGCGCGTCGCGGAGACCCTGATGCGCGCCTTCCGCGCCCTGCAGCGCGAGCCGCATCTGGCGGACGCGATGGTGCGCGCGCTGACCTTCGCCGACCGCAGCGTCTCGCCGGAGGTGGACCAGGTGTCCCGTCAGACGACGGCGATCATCCTGGACTCGATGGGACTGACCGATCCCACACCCCAGCAGCTCTCCGCGGTCCGCGTCATCGAGCACACCTGGCACTCGGCGCTGATCACCTGGCTGTCCGGCCGCGCGTCCATCGCGCAGGTGCGCATCGACATCGAGACGGTGTGCCGGCTGATCGACGTCACCGACCCGAAGACCCCGGGGGCGCGCACGTAGAGCACGCAGTGCCGCGCAGAGCGCACAGAGCGCACAGAGCGCACAGAGCCGCATAGAGCACCCGATGCCGCGCCGAGCGCACAGAGCGGCGTTCGCGGTCGGGGCACGCGGAGACCTACGAGGCGACCGGGGTTCTCCGTCCGGCCCTGGCCTGCGGCCTTCCGGTCCCTCAGTCCGTCCGTCGACGTCGGCCCCGGCGGATGCCCTGTCATACGGCGTCACGCCCGAGTCGGCTACTCCGGTCGAACTCCCTCACTCGCCTCGTAGGCCACTACCAGAATAGAACACGCGAAGCAGAATCAAACCCCCCAATTCGGATATTTCTCACTCGTCAGGCGGAAAGACCGCCTCGCCGTTCCCCACCAGCGTGATCATGATCGCCTCCACCGGACAGCTCTCCGCCGCGGCGAGCACCCGCTCATTGGCGTCCATGTCCGGATCCGCCGGATGGGACTGCCGCGCGGTGTCCAGCCGGAAGCCGCCGGGTGCGTGATGGACGCACTGGGCGGAGCCGATGCACAGGGAGCGGTCCACCTCGACGTGCCAGCGGTCTCCCATGGCAGCTCAGCCCTCCCAGCCCGCCGGCAGGTGGATCATCTTGTGCTCCAGGTACTCGCCGAACCCCTCCGGCCCGAACTCCCGCCCCAGTCCGGAGTTCTTGTAGCCGCCGAACGGGCCGAGCATGTCGAGGCTGAAGGTGTTCACGGAGTACGTCCCGGTGCGGACCTGGCGTGCGATCTCGACGCCGTGCTCGACGTCGGCCGTCCACACGCTGCCGCTGAGCCCGTAGTCGGAGTCGTTGGCGATCTTGAGGGCCTCGGACTCGTCGCCGTAGGGCAGCAGGCAGATCACCGGGCCGAAGATCTCCTCGCGGGCGATCCGCATGGAGTTGTCGACGTCGCCGAAGAGGGTCGGCTCGACGTACCAGCCGCGCTCCAGGCCCGGCGGACGTCCCCCGCCCGTGAGGATCTTCGCGCCCTCGTCCTGGCCGATGCGGATGTAGTCGAGGTTGCGGCGCTGCTGGCGCTCGGCCACCAGCGGGCCGACCTGGGTCGCCGGGTCCAGCGGGTCGCCCACGACCAGTGCGGCCGCCGCGGCGGCGAAGGCTTCGGCGAAGTCGTCGTAGCGCGAGCGCGGCAGCAGGATGCGGGTCTGGGCGACACAGGCCTGGCCGTTGTTCATCCAGGCGGCCGAGACGATTCCCGGGACGGCGGTGGCGATGTCCGCGTCCGGCAGGACGACGGCCGCCGATTTCCCGCCCAGCTCCAGGGTGACCCGGGTGAGGTTGCGGGAGGCCACCTCCATGACCCGCTTGCCGGCCTCGACCGAACCCGTGAAGGAGACCTTGTCGACGCCGGGATGCCCGACCAGGTACTCGCTCACCTCGCGGTCCGCCGGGAGGATCGACAGCACGCCCTCCGGCAGCCCCGCCTCCCGCGCGATGTCCGCGAGGACGTACGCGTCCAGCGGCGTCTCCGGCGACGGCTTGAGGATCACCGTGCAGCCCGTGAGCAGCGCGGGCGCGAGTTTGGCCGCGGCGACGAACTGCGGGACGTTCCAGGGGACGACGGCGGCGACCACGCCGACCGGCTCGCGCCGCACGAGGATCCTGCCGAGCACGCCGTCTCGCCGCTCCTCGTAGGTGAAGTCGCCGGCGACCTTGATCGCCGAGTCCCACACCATCATCGCGCCGAGGGCCTGCGCGAGGACGCTCCAGGAGTACGGCGAGCCGTTCTCGGCGGAGATCACCCGGGCGAGCTCCTCGTGACGCGCGAGGATGCCGTCCTTGATCCGGGTGACGACCGCGATCCGCTCGTCGAGCGGGAGCCGGGGCCACGGCCCCTCGTCGAAGGCCTGCCGGGCGACCGCGACGGCACGGTCCACATCGGCCCGCGAGGCGTGCGGCACCCGCCCGATGACCTCCTCGGTGTGCGGCGAGATCACCTCGATGACGGCATCGCCCAGGGGGTCCGTCAACGTGCCGCCGATGAACAGCTGTCCGTGTTCCACGAGCTCGGCCATGGCCACTGCCTTCGTTTCTGACGGTATTTCAGAAACTGATACCAGTTCCCGTCACACTAAGCCAGGGCCGCCACCGAACCCGCCCTCACCAGCGGCTTCTCCGCACCGCTCAACCCCCCGACGCGCCGTCCCGCGCCATCAGCTCGTCCAGCCGCACCAGCAGCCCCTTCAGTGCGGCGACCCCCAGATCCGACGCCCAGGAACCCTCGAGCTCAGCCATGTCGCACCCGTCGGCCACCCCCTTGAGGACCCCCAGCGCCAGCCCCGCCCACTGCCGTTCGGTCAGGCAGTCGGGCCGACCGACCGACTGCCGCGCAGGCCCGTCCGGCGCCGAGTCGACGTCCGTCACGGGCGGTCCGCCGGCCTGAGCAGGTGACGCACCCTCAGCGTTCCTCGCGATATCCATCACACCCACGTCCTCCGGAAGGGAATCCCCTGCGCATCCCGAGCTTCGAACAGGCCGTGCGGAGAAGGCGGCCGCTCGTTCGCTTCCCCCTCACAGAGCTCGGCAGGACACGCCAGGAGACCCTACGGCCCGCCGACGCCGGTCAGCCCAACGCCCTGCGCCGTCCGGTGACTTGAGCACCCATTGGAACGAGTTCTAGTTATAGTGGGCGATGGTCGGGCGACGGAGGGCAGATGAAGCGCAGTCAGGACGGACCCGACGACGGAACCGGCACGTTCGACCATGGCGGCGGAGTCCGCTCCTTGCGGGTGCCGATCCCCGACAACCCCCTCGGCCACACCCTGGTGTACGTCGTCGACACCGACCGCGGGCCGGTGCTGATCGACACCGGCTGGGACGACCCGTCCGCCTGGGAGGCCCTGACCTCGGGACTGACCTCGTGCGGCACGTCCGTCGAGGCCCTGCACGGGGTCGTCGTCACCCACCACCACCCCGATCACCACGGGCTGTCCGGGAAGGTGCGGGAGGCCTCCGGGGCGTGGGTGGCGATGCACGCGGCGGACGCCGCGATCGTGCGGCGGACCCGGGGGACGAAGCCCGAGCGCTGGTACACGTACATGGCGGACAAGCTCACGGCCGCCGGCGCCCCCGAGGAGCACATCGCGCCCCTGCGCACGGCTCCGGCCCGCCGCCGCACACTGCCCGGCCTGGCGCCCGCCCTCCCCGACCGGGAGATCGTCCCCGGCGAGTTCCTCGACCTCCCCGGCCGCCGGCTGCGCGCGATCTGGACCCCGGGCCACACCCCGGGCCATGTCTGCCTGCATCTCGAGGAGGAGCACCCCGCCCGACTCGGGGGTCACGGCCGGCTGTTCTCCGGCGACCATCTGCTCCCGGAGATCACCCCGCACATCGGCCTCTACGAGGACCCGGACGACGACACCGTCACCGACCCCCTCGGCGACTATCTGGACTCCCTCGAACGCGTCGGCCGCCTCGGCCCCGCCGAGATCCTCCCGGCCCACCAGCACGCCTTCACCGACGCGCCTTCCCGCGTACGGGAGTTGCTCGCCCACCACGAGGACCGCCTCACCGGCCTCCTGGCCCTCCTCTCCGTCCCCCTCACCGCCTGGCAGGTCGCCGAACGCATGGAGTG
This sequence comes from Streptomyces sp. SAS_272, assembly GCF_052543235.1. Taxonomy (NCBI): domain Bacteria; kingdom Bacillati; phylum Actinomycetota; class Actinomycetes; order Kitasatosporales; family Streptomycetaceae; genus Streptomyces; species Streptomyces sp. SAS_272. The sequence continues at coordinate 24,632 of NZ_JBMNDR010000086.1, forward strand.
GAACCGTCCCTGGGACCAGATCCCCTACGGCTCCCGCAACATCGCGGTCTCGGAGGCGGAGGCGCATCTGCGCAGACTCGTGAAACAGGGCCGGGCGGAGGCGGTGACGGGAAGCGATCCGGTGACGTACGCGGCTGTCGCGGCGTGACGTCGGTGAAAACACGATCGCCGTATCGCTGTCGCGCCTGTTAGACAGACATATGGACCCTCTGGAGCGCCTGCTCGCCGAACGCGCCTGCGAGCGCCTCGTCGTCGACTTCGTCCACCGTCTCGACCTCGGCGAACCCGGCGGCGTGGCCGCGCTGTTCACCGAGGACGGCAGCTGGGAGTGGCCGGCCGGCGAGCGGCTGGTCGTGGGGCGCGAGGCCCTGCGGGAGTACTTCGGCTCGCGTCCCGCCGACCGGCTGTCCCGCCGTCTGATGGCGAACATCCTCGTCACGGCGACCGGTCCGGACTCCGCGCACGCGGTCTCGTACTTCTCGACGCACCGGATCGACGGCTACGCGGGCGGCGTCGTCCCCGCCGGCCCGCCCGTCCAGGTCGGCCACTACGAGGACGCGTTCCGGCGGGTCGGCGGCGAATGGCTGCTGGCACGGCGGGTCCTGTTCCTCCCGTTCGGAGGACCGACCCCGCACGCCGCTACACCGTCGACGACCTGACCGACTCAGCGGCCGGTGCGATGAGTTCCCTCTCCCCCGCCTCCAGCGTGCCTGCCGTGAAGGCCTGGAGCGTCGTCGGACCGTCCAGCCGTTCCCTCACCAGGTCGGCGCGCGAGACGGGGGGCCGGACGGCCGGCGCCGGGCAGCCGTGCGTGCGCACATGCGCCGTCACCGCCGCCTCGGCGACCGCGTCGGCCCCACCCCTCCCGGTCCCGGCGCAGCACCCGGGCCTCGCAGAACTCGTGCACATCGGCCGTGCGGCCCGAGCCGGGCAGCCTCCCCACAGTTGGCATGAGCATGAATCTACGGTCCCCGGGGACCCCGTCGGACCGGTTCCTACCTGCCGGTAGAGTGGCCGCGTCGTCCACGCCCGTACAGGGGGAAGCCGGTGCAATTCCGACGCCGGCCCTTCCCCGAGCCTCGGCTTCGCTCGCCCCGGGGAGGCCCGATCCGTAGAGCCGGATCGCCCGGTACGGGACGTGACCGGCTCGCGTGCGCCGGCAGTCCCGCCGTCGCACGGCACCGTCGAGGCATACGGAGCCGAGCCGCCGGGGTGTCCCGTGCCGCCCGGCTCCCCGACCGGGAGAGGCACCCGCCGATCATGAACGTCCGCCGTAGCGCCACGGCTCTCGCCGCCGCCACCGTCGTGCTGGGCGCAGCAGTCCCCGCCGTGGCCGCCACTGCGTCCCCCGTCCCGTCGACGGCGAAGCCCGCCGGGCTGTACGGGACCTCCGACCCGACCTACGACGGAGTCTGGCGTCAGTCGCTGGCCCTGCTCGCGCAGCACACCGTGGGCGTCACCCCCGCCGACGAGGCGGTGGCGTGGCTGGCCGGGCAGCAGTGCGCGAACGGCGCCTTCGCCGCCTTCCGCGCCGATCCCGCCAAGCCCTGCGACGCGAAACTGATGACCGACACCAACAGCACGGCTGCCGCCGTCCAGGCGCTGACCGCCCTCGGCGGTCACCGGGCCGCGGCGGACAAGGCGGTCGGCTGGCTGAAGTCCGTCCAGAACGCCGACGGCGGCTGGGGCTACTCCGCGGGCGGTGCGAGCGACGCGAACTCGACGTCCGTCGTGGCGGGGGCGCTGGCGGCGGCCGGGCAGCAGCCCGCGCAGGTGCGGAAGGCCGGGAAGTCGCCGCTCGACGCGCTCGGGAAGCTCGCCCTTCCGTGCGGCGGGGACGGCGGCGGCGCGTTCGCCTACCAGCCGGACAAGAAGGGCGCCCTCGCGGCCAACGCGGACGCGACGGCGGCGGGCGTGCTCGGCGCCCTCGGCGAGGGCTTCGCGGCGACGGCCGGAAAGACCTCGGCGGCCCCCGTGTGCAGCGGCACGCCCGGCGCGCTCACCCCGGCCGACCTCGCCCGCAACGGTGCCGCCCACCTCGCCCGGGCGGTCGCCGCCACCGGCCACCTCACGTCGGCCCTGCCCGGCGCCGAGGACCAGCCCGACTACGGCAACACCGCCGACGCGGTCGTCGCGCTCGCCGCCCAGGGCGCGGCCGAGCAGGCGGCGAAGCCCCTCGCCTGGCTGCGGCAGAACGCGGCGGCCTGGGCGAAGCAGAGCGGCCCGGCCGCCTACGCCCAGCTGCTCTTCGCCGCCCACGCCACGGGCGCCGACCCGCGCGCCTTCGGCGGCACGGACCTGATAGCCCAGCTCAACGCGACGGGCCCGACCCCCAAGGCCACCGTGCCGGCCGGCGACGGCAAGAAGGCCGAGGCCGACGCCGACGAGAAGGCCGACGAGAAGAGCGACTCGGGCTCCGGCTACAGCGTGTGGCTGATCGTCGGCGTCTTCCTCGTCGCCGGCATCGGCATCGGATTCCTGATCAGCACACGCGGCCGGAAGCGGCAGCTGTGACAGGCCGTCGGGTCGCCCTCGTCCTCGCCGCGCTGTCGCTCGTCCTCACCGGGACGGCCGGCGTGGTCGGCGCGGCCGGCCCGGCCCAGGCTGCGGGCTACCGCTACTGGTCCTTCTGGGACCGCGCCGGCGACCGCTGGACGTACGCGACCCAGGGACCGTCCACCGCCCGCCCGGCCGACGGCGACGTGCAGGGCTTCCGGTTCGCCGTGAGCGCGGACTCCCAGGACGCGTCGCAGCCGCGCGGCGCGGCCTCGTTCGCGGCGATCTGCGCCCGGACGCCCGCGCAGGACGGCGCCAAGCGCGTGGGGCTGGTCCTCGACTTCGGCACGGCTGCGGATGCCCCGGGCGGCGAGACGCCGCCGTCGCCCTCACCGCGCACGGCGTGCGCCCGGGTGTCCCCCGACGCGACGACGGCCGAGGCGCTCGCCGCCGTCGCGAAGCCCCTGCGCTACGACACGAACGCCCTGCTGTGCGCGATCGCCGGCTACCCGGAGACGGGCTGCGGGGAGCAGGTCTCGACGAACGGGTCGGCGAACGGGGCAGCGGACGGGACGGCGGACGGGACGACAGAACCGACGCAGTCGGCGCAGCCGACAGAAGGGACGCAGCCGCCCTCGCCCCAGCCCGAGGCCGGCGACGACGGCAGCGGCGGCGGCCCGTCGCTCGGCGTGTACGGCGGCGCGGCGGCCGTGGCGGTGCTCGCCGCGGCAGCGGTGTGGCAGTCACGGCGGCGGGGTTCGCGCCGGAATGGCTGACCGCCGCTCCCGCCCGCAACTCCACCCCGCCGCCTGGTGGCTCTGGGCCCTCGGTCTGGGCACCGCCGCCACCCGTACCTCCAACCCGCTCCTCCTCGGCCTGCTCCTCGCCGTGTCCGCCTACGTCGTCGCCGTGTGCCGCCCGGACACGCCCTGGGCCCGCTCCTATGCGGCGTTCCTCAGGCTCGCCCTCGCCGTGCTGGTCGTCCGGATCGTCTTCGTCGTCGTGCTGGGCTCCCCGATCCCGGGCACGCACGTCCTCGTCACGCTCCCCGAAGTCCCGCTTCCGCGCTGGGCGCAGGGCATCCGGCTGGGCGGCGCGGTCACGGCCGAGGGCCTGCTCTTCGCCCTCTACGACGCCCTGCGCCTGGCGACCCTGCTGGTGTGCGTGGGCGCGGCGAACGCCCTGGCCAGCCCCTCCCGCCTGCTGAAGACCCTGCCCGGAGCGCTCTACGAGATCGGCGTGGCGGTGGTGGTCGCCATGACGTTCGCCCCGAACCTCATCGCGGACGTCCACCGGCTGCGCGCCGCACGCCGTCTTCGGGGCCGCCCGGACCGCGGTCTGCGCGGCCTGCTCCAGGTGGGCCTGCCGGTCCTGGAGGGCGCGCTGGAACGCTCGGTGGCCCTGGCCGCCGCGATGGACGCCCGCGGCTACGGCCGTACCGCCGACGTACCCGCCCCCGTCCGCCGGACGACCGCCGCCCTCACCCTGGGCGGTCTGCTCGGCGTCTGCGCGGGAACGTACGGCCTGCTCACCGCGGCCGGCGGCGCCTACGGCCTGCCGCTGCTGCTCGCCGGCGTCGTCGCCGCCCTCGCCGGGCTGCGCCTGGGGAGCCGCCGTTCCCCGCGCACCCGGTACCGTCCGGACCGCTGGACGCCGCGGGCCTGTCTGGTCGCCGCCTCCGGCGTCGCCGCCGCGGCTCTCGTCGTCGTCGCCGCGTCCGCCGACCCGGCGGCCCTGCACCCCGGCGTGGTGCCGCTGACCGCGCCCGCCCTTCCGCTCTGGCCGGCGGCGGCCGTCCTGATCGGCCTGCTGCCCGCGTTCGTGTCCGAGGAGCCGTCGTGATCCGCTTCGAGAACGTCTCCGTGACGTACGCCGGCGTCGCCGAACCCGCCGTCGCCGACGTCGACTTCGAGATCCCCGAGGGTGAACTCGTGCTGCTGGCAGGCCCGTCGGGGGTGGGCAAGTCGACGCTCCTGGGCGCGGTCAGCGGCCTCGTCCCGCACTTCACCGGCGGCGCCCTGCGGGGCCGGGTCACGGTCGCCGGCCGTGACACCCGCACCCACAAACCGCGTGAACTCGCCGACGTCGTCGGCACCGTGGGCCAGGACCCGCTCTCGCACTTCGTGACGGACACGGTCGAGGAGGAACTCGCCTACGGCATGGAGTCGTTGGGCCTCCCGCCGGAGGTGATGCGCCGCCGCGTCGAGGAGACCCTGGACCTGCTCGGCCTGGCCGGCCTGCGCGACCGCCCCATCGCCACCCTCTCCGGCGGCCAGCAGCAGCGCGTCGCGATCGGCTCGGTGCTCACCCCGCACCCCCGGGTGCTCGTCCTCGACGAACCGACGTCCGCGCTCGACCCGGCCGCCGCAGAGGAGGTCCTCGCGGTCCTGCTCCGGCTGGTCCACGACCTGGGGACGACCGTGCTGCTGGCGGAGCACCGGCTGGAGCGCGTCCTGCAGTACGCCGACCAGGTCGCCCTGCTGCCCGCCCCCGGTGCGGCCCCCGTGCTCGGCGCACCGGCGGACGTCATGGCCGTGTCCCCGGTGTTCCCGCCGGTCGTCGCCCTGGGCCGGCTGGCGGACTGGTCGCCGCTGCCGCTGACCGTGCGCGACGCCCGACGAAGGGCCGCCGGCCTGCGGGAACGCCTCGCCGCGCGGGAAGCGCTCCGAGACACCGGCAACGCGCACGGCGACGCGCGCGACGCCACTCACGCCGGGCCGGCGACAGCGACAGCGACAGCGACAGCGACAGCGGAACCTGTACCCGTGCCAGCACCGGTCGTCGAGTCCCCGGCAAAGACAGCGGCACAGGCACAGGCACCCGGCGCCGAGTCCCCGGCGCAGACGCCGTCCGCGCGGCTCCGGGGCCTCCGCCTCCTGCGCCGCGCCCCTTCCCCGCCCCCTTCTCCCGAGGCGCCCACCGCCCTCGCGCCCCCCGCCGAGGCCCGTTCCCTGGGCGTCCGCCGGGCGGGCGTCCAGGCGTTGCGCGGCGTCGATCTCACCGTCGCGCCCGGCGAGACCGTTGCTCTCATGGGCCGCAACGGGGCGGGCAAGTCGACGCTGCTCAACGCGCTCGTGGGCCTGGTCGAGCCGTCCGCCGGGACGGTCCGCGTGTCGGGCGCCGTCCCGCACCGCGCCTCGCCCCGCGACCTGGTCCGCCGCGTCGGACTGGTCCCGCAGGAGCCGCGCGACCTGCTGTACGCCGACACGGTCGCCGCCGAGTGCGCGGCCGCCGACCGGGACGCGGGGGCCGAGCCCGGCTCCTGCCGCACCCTGGTCTCGGAGCTGCTGCCCGGGATCGGGGACGGCGTCCACCCCCGCGACCTCTCCGAGGGACAGCGCCTCACGCTCGCGCTGGCGGTCGTTCTCACCGCGCGCCCGCCGCTCCTCCTCCTCGACGAGCCGACCCGCGGCCTGGACTACGCGGCGAAGGCCCGCCTGGTCGCCGTCCTGCGCGGGCTGGCGGCGTCCGGTCACGCGATCGTGCTGGCCACGCACGACGTGGAGCTCGCCGCGGAACTGGCCCACCGGGTCGTGCTGCTCGCCGAGGGCGAGGTCATCGCGGACGGCCCGACGGCCGAGATCGTGGTCTCCTCGCCGTCCTTCGCCCCGCAGGTGACGAAGATCCTGGCCCCGCAGCGGTGGCTCACGGTCACGCAGGTGAGGGAGGCGCTGCGATGACGACCCGAACCGGAGGGCGTCCTCGCATCGGGCGGCGACCCGGAACCGGACGGCGTCCTCGCGTCGGGCGGCGACCCGGAACCGGAGGGCGTCCCCGAGCCGGGCAGACTCCCCGAGCCGGGCGGCTTCCCCGTCCCGTACGGCTCGGGCCGCGCTCCCTCGCCGCGCTGACGCTGGTCGGCTCGGTGGGCGTGGTCGCCTTCGGCTGGCCCTTCCTGGCCCCGCCCTCCTCCACGCTGAACGCCCACGCGCAGGACGCCCCCTGGCTCTTCGCGGGCCTGCTGGTGCTGCTGGTGGGGGTGGTCTCGGCGACGATCTCGGAGTCCGGACTGGGCGCGAAGGCGGTGGCGATGCTCGGCGTGCTGGCGGCGACGGGCGCCGCGCTGCGTCCGCTCGGCGCGGGGACGGCGGGCATCGAGCCGATGTTCTTCCTGATGGTGCTGAGCGGGCGGGTCCTCGGTCCGGGCTTCGGCTTCGTCCTCGGCTCGGTGACCATGTTCGCGTCCGCGCTGCTCACCGGCGGGGTGGGACCGTGGATGCCGTTCCAGATGCTGGCGATGGGCTGGTTCACGATGGGCGCGGGCCTGCTGCCGGGCGGCGACCGGCTTCGCGGCCGTGCGGAACTGCTCCTGCTGTCGGCCTACGGCTTTCTGGCCGCCTTCGCCTACGGCACGGCGATGAATCTGGCCGGCTGGCCGTTCATGGGCGCGCTGGCCTCCGGCGTCGCCTTCGATCCGGACGGGACGGTCCCGGCGAACCTGGCCCGCTTCGTGGCGTACTGCGTGGCGACCTCGCTGGGCTGGGACCTGGGGCGAGCGCTGGTCACAGTGCTGCTGACGTGCACGCTCGGTCCGGCGGTGCTGAAGGCGCTGCGCAGAGCCACCCGCCGGGCCGCCTTCGAGACCGCGGTCACATTCGAGGCCCCTCGGACGCCCTCCGAGCACCGTTGACCGGTGAACCACCCCACATGACCCACATCACCTACTATTCGACCTAGTCGGGTAAATCGGGTGCCATGGGCATGCCATTAGAGGGCCTGACCTGCATATTGAGAGCCAGGTCACACCGCCGCCCGATCCCCGACATACGACGTCCACTAGCAAAAGGGGTCTTTGCGGACAGCGTCCGATCCTGTTTCTCTGGATGACGTCGCACGGCGCCGACGAGCCCACGGGCCTCGGCGCCGCGGCATGCAGCCACCCACCGCACACCACGCGGTACGTGCCACGCACCGCGTGACTCCGGCATGCAGGCGACCGCCACCGTCCCCGAAAGAAAAGGTTCTTCGTGTCCGTCTCCGTCATCCGTCGCATCGCTTCCCCGAAGAAGGCCCTCACCGGCATCGCCGTGGCCACCGCCGCCGCGGGCATGGCGCTGTCCGCCGCTCCGGCCCACGCCGCGACGACGTCCGCGCCCTCCGCCGCCAAGGCCCAGGCGATCGCGCACAAGATGATCCCGGACGCCGCGCAGTACAAGGCCTTCTCCAACATCGTCAAGCACGAGAGCGGCTGGGACGTCGACGCCACCAACGCCTCCTCCGGCGCCTACGGCCTCGTCCAGGCCCTGCCCGGCTCCAAGATGGCCACGGCCGGCTCCGACTGGAAGACCAACGCCAAGACCCAGATCAAGTGGGGTCTGGACTACATGAACTCCCGCTACGGCAGCCCGGTCGGCGCCTGGACCTTCTGGCAGGCCAACGGCTGGTACTGAGCCACGCCGACCGCACCACCTGCACCACCTGCGCCACCTGCGCCAACCGCTTGAGCCTCACCGTGCGACCGCGCTTCGCAGCGCCCCGATACGCGTCGAAGGCGGCGGCCCCCGATCCCCCGGGCCGTCGCCTTCGGCGTTTTCTCACGTCGCCGTGCTCCACTGAGCGGATGACCGGAACCGAGCCCCCGGCAGAACCCCCGGAGCCCTCACAACCCGCACAGCCCCCACGGCCTGCACAACCCGCAACGGAACCGGGAGTACGCGGCGGCGTCCGTCTGGCCCCCGTCCTCCTCGTCCTGACCGCCATGAGCGGCCTCATCGACGCGGTCACCTATCTCGGCCTGGGGCATGTCTTCACCGCCAACATGACCGGCAACGTCGTGGTGCTGGGTTTCGCAGCCGCCGGCGCCCCGGGCTTCTCGGTCCCGCACACGGCGACGTCGCTCGCCTTCTTCCTGGCGGGCGCCGCGACCGGCGGCCGGATCGCCCGGCGGCTGGGCGACGGCTCACGCCGCGCACCGGCGCGGGCGATGCTGGTCACCGAGGCGCTGCTCCTCGCGGTCTCGGCCGCCGTGGCGGCCGCCACCTCGGACGACGCCCCGGTCACCGTCTACACGGTCATCACGCTGACCGCGTACGCCATGGGCCTGCGCAACGCGACGGTCCGCAAACTGCAGGTGCCCGGCATCACCACGACCACCGTCGTGACGATGACGCTCACCGGCCTGGCCGCCGACTCCTGGGCGGGCGACGGCTCGGGCCGGCGGTCACCGCGCCGCACGGCGGCCGTGGCCGCGATGTTCTCGGGCGCGGTGCTCGGCGCGGCCCTGGTGCTCCACGCCGACCTGGCGATTCCGCTGCTGCTGGCCGCCACGACGTCGGCGGCCCTGGCCGTCACGGTGTCCGACAGGGACTGACCACGGCCCAGGACCGACCGCAGACCGGGACCGACCGCAGACCGGGACCGACCGCGGACCAGGACCGACCGCGGGCGAGAACAGACCGCGGGCGGCCGTCACCCCGGACTGACCCTCAGCTCCTTCACCCCGTTGATCCAGGCGGACCGCAGCCGTCGCGGATCGCCCACCAGCTCCATGCCGGGCATGGCGTCGGCGATGGCGTTGAAGATGAGGTTGATCTCGAGGACGGCGAGCGACTTGCCGAGGCAGAAGTGCGGTCCGCCCCCGCCGAACCCGAGATGCGGATTGGGATCGCGGGTGACGTCGAAGGAGTCCGGGTTCTCGAACACCTCGGGATCGCGGTTGGCGGAGGCATAGAAGATCCCGACCCGGTCGCCCTTCCTGATCAGCTTGCCGCCGAGCTCGGTGTCCTGGGTGGCGGTCCGCTGGAAGGCGACGACGGGGGTGGCCCACCGCACGATCTCCTCGGCGGCGGTGCCGGGCCGTTCGCGCTTGTAGAACTCCCACTGCTCGGGGTGGGTGAGGAAGGCGTGCATCCCGTGGGTGGTGGCGTTGCGGGTCGTCTCGTTTCCGGCCACCGCGAGCATGAGGACGAAGAACCCGAACTCGTCCGAGTTCAGGTTGCCCTCGTTCTCGGCGGCCACCAGCGTGGAGACGATGTCCTGGGCGGGGCACTGCTTGCGCTCGGCGGCCATGTTCATGGCGTACGCGATCACCTCGGCGGCCGACTGCTGGCCGACCTCGGCGGTGATGGCGTACTCGGGGTCGTCGTACGCGATCATCTTGTTGGACCACTCGAAGATCTTCGCGCGGTCGTCCTGGGGGATGCCGATCAGCTCGGCGATGGCCTGCAGCGGCAGCTCCGAGGCGACGGAGGTGACGAAGTCGAAGGAGCCGCCGCCCTGTTCACGCGCCCGCTCGACGATGCCGACGGCCCGCGCCCGCAACCGCTCCTCGAGCCCCCGGATGGCCCGCGGCGTGAACCCCCGCTGCACGATCTGCCGCACGCGGGTGTGCTCGGGCGGGTCCATGTTCAGCAGGATGAACCGCTGGGCGTCGATGGAGGAGCGCTCGATGCGGTCGTTGAACCGGATGATCGCGGTGTTGAGGTAGGAGGAGAAGAGCTCGGGATGCGTGGACACGTATTTCACATCCGCGTGCCGGGTCACCGCCCAGTACCCCTCGTCCTGGAAGCCGGCGACATTGCCCGACTGCGGGATCCAGCGGACCGGTTCGGCCTGCCGCAACGCGGCGAACTCGGGCAGGGGCACGTGGTGTTGCAGCAGGTCGGGGTCGGTGAAGTCGAACCCGTCGGGAAGCGCTGGACAGTGCATCGGCGGCTCCAGCCATCTGACGACGCCGGCTACGTCGGCATCCGCAGAATCTGACGTGTCATCAGAAACAGATTGCCGAGAAGGTAGTTCAGGAGCCTCGAGGCTGCAAGACCCTTGCGGTGACGCACATCACGTCAGCAGACTGCACACAGCAGAACTAGAACACGTACTAGTTCCGAAGGGATCCGCACCCATGGCCGCCGAACCCGTGATCGTGGAAGCAGTCCGCACCCCCATCGGCAAGCGCGGCGGCGCGCTCGCCAACCTGCACCCCGCCTATCTCCTGGGCGAGACCTACCGCGAACTCCTCGGCCGCACCGGCATCCCGGCCGACGCCGTCGAACAGATCGTCGGCGGCACGGTGACCCACGCCGGCGAACAGTCCATGAACCCCGCCCGCACCGCCTGGCTGACCATGGGCCTGCCGTACGAGACGGCGGCGACAACGGTCGACTGCCAGTGCGGGTCCTCTCAACAGGCCTCGCACATGACGGCGAACATGATCGCGGCGGGCGTGATCGACGTCGGCATCAGCTGCGGCGTCGAGGCGATGAGCCGCGTCCCGCTCGGCTCGGGCTCCAAGCACGGCCCGGGAAAACCGTTCCCGGACGAGTGGAACGTCGACCTCCCCAACCAGTTCGAGGCGGCGGAACGCATCGCACGACACCGCGGCCTGACGAGGGAGGACGTGGACGGTCTTGGCGTCCTCTCCCAGAACCGGGCGGCGACGGCCTGGTCGGAGGAACGCTTCAAGCGCGAGACCTTCGCCGTCCAGGTCCCCACCACGGAGGACGAACAGGCCGCCGGCCAGGGCATGTGGCGCCTGGTCGACCGCGACGAGGGCCTGCGCGACACGTCCCCGGAGGCCCTGGCGGGCCTCAAGCCCGTGATGCCGACGGCGATCCACACGGCCGGCAACTCGTCCCAGATCAGCGACGGCGCGGCGGCGATCATGTGGGCGTCGAAACGGATGGCGAAGGCCCTGAAGCTGAAGCCGAGGGCGCGGATCGTCGCCCAGGCCCTGGTGGGCGCGAACCCCCACTTCCACCTGGACGGCCCGATCGACGCGACCCGCGCGGTGCTCGGCAAGGCGGGCATGACACTGAAGGACATCGACCTGGTCGAGATCAACGAGGCGTTCGCGTCAGTGGTGCTGAGCTGGACGAAGGTCTTCGACGCCGACCTGTCCAAGGTCAACGTCAACGGCGGCGCGATCGCCCTCGGCCACCCGGTCGGCGCTACGGGCGCCCGCCTGATCACCACGGCCCTGCACGAACTCGAGCGCACCGACAAGGAGTTCGCCCTGATCACCATGTGCGCAGGCGGCGCCCTGGCAACAGGCACGATCATCCAGCGGCTGTAACCCACTCCAGAAACACCGAGAACCCGGCGGGCTCAAGGGTGAGGACCGGGCCCGCCGGGTTCTCGGAGTGACGAACGGCGACGACGGCGGCGCCGGTGCCGGCGAAGGGCTGAACGACCTCGACACGGTTGCCGTCCTGGTCGCCTCTGTATCTGGGCTTAGCACTGCAACGGTGTCTACCGCGACTGCTGGCCAGGTTCGTCGTTGGTGTGGGTATGGGTGGGGACTTTGCTGATGTGCGGGTGTGGGCGAGTGAACTGGATACGGTGCACAGGCGGTTCGCGCACCTGTTCAGCCGGTCGGAGCCGCGGGAGTCGGCGCTGCCTATATGCGGGCCTGACCCCTCCGCTTGAGCGCAAGAACGGCTGGACCCTGGTCGAGGAGGCTGGCCATGGCGGCCCGGACCGTATCCAGCGGATGCTGAACCGGCTCGAGTCAGACGCCAACGAGGTCCTCGATAACGTCCGCCGCTACGTGGTCGACAACTTGGGTGACCGCGAAGCGGTGCTCGTCGTCGACGGCACAGGCTTTCTGAAGAAGGGCACCCGCTCGGCAGGGGTCGTGCGTCAGCATTCCGGCACCGCGGGCCCCATACCGAGAACTCCCGGCGTCTTCCTCGCCTACGCCACCGGCCGCGGACGCACACTGGTCGACCGCCGACTGTATCTGCCCCCATCGTGGCCCGACGACCGCGAACGCTGCCGGCGGGCTGGCATCGACGACACGATCGCGTTCGAGACGAAGGGGGCCGTGGCCAAGGCGACGGTCCGAAGGACCACCGCGCAGAAGATACCGTTCCGGTGGGTGACCGCGGATGCGGCCTACGGCTTCAGCAAGGGCTGGCGCTTCGAAGTCGAGCAGGCCGACGTCTTCTATGTCATGGCCACCACCTGGCACGACACCGTCGTCACCCGCTGGGCACTCGACCATCCTGTCCATGACCTGTTTTCCGGCCTGCCACGGCAGAAGTGGAAGGGCCGTTCCTGCGGCGAGGGAGCACACGGCCGACGGATCTACGACTGGGCCCGCGTCGAGGTCAGGCCCTTCCACCGCGAAGACCGCAGACACTGGGTGATCGCCCGCCGCAGCGTGAGCAGGCCCGAGGACATCTCCTACTACATCGCCTACTGCCCCGCCGAGACCACCCTGGACCAGCTGATCCGCATCGCCGGCAGCCGCTGGGCGGTGGAGGAGTGCTTCCAGACCGCGAAGCAAGAATGCGGCCTGGACGACTACCAGGTCCGCCGATACCCCGGCTGGCACCGCCACATGACCCTCGCCATGGCCGCCCCCGCCTGCCTGACCGTCCTGCGCGCCCGAGCGTTGGACACGGACAAAGCAGAAAACGGATCCTCCCAGCTCATCCATCTCAGCCTCGCCGAGAAACGACGCCTGATCACCCGTCTCACCCACCGTCGACCAGCGCCGATCGACCCATCCTGTGCTGGTCCACATGGCGCCGCAGACGCCAACACCAAGCCCGCCACAGTCACTGAGCCTTTTTCATCCTCAGTCTGAGCTGGCCAGATGGAGGGTGAGGACGGCCTGGACGAGGCTCGTGATCCGGGTCGTCGAGCAGCGGAGCTTACGGAGGAGCCGCCAGGACTTGAGGGTAGCGATGGCTTGCTCGACCAGTGCCCGGATCTTCGCATGGGACCGATTGACGGCCTGTTGACCAGCGGAGAGGCGGTCCCACCGGCCGCGGTAAGGGTGACGGACTGTGCCGCCTGCGCCCTGGTAGCCCTTGTCCGCCCAGCAGTTGATGCCGGCCTCGGCGAGGGCGTCGATGATGCCGTGCTCGCGGGCGGCCCGAACGTCATGGACGGCCCCGGCCAGGGCCGGTGAAGCCCACAGGAGACGACCCTTCGGGTCCGCGATGACCTGCACATTCATGCCGTGCTTCTTGTGTTTGCCTGAGTAGAAGGGACGGTCGGCGGCGATCCGGTCGATCGGGAGAAGCGTCCCGTCCAGGATCACGAACGCCTTCATCGACGCGGCCCGTACTGCTTCGGCGAGCGTGGGGGCGAGGGCAGCCAGGAGCTCGACGGCCTCGTTGACGTACCGGTAGACGGTTGTGGTGCTGACCCCGAAACCGGCCGCAAGCTGGGCATAGGGCTGGCCGTTGCGCAGGTGGGCGAGCGTGAGCAGGGCCTGCCGGCCCGCACTCAGGCGCCGCCATCGGGTGCCGAGAGTGCGCCGACGTTCCCTCAGGCGGGCGGCGAGGAAGCGGAGGGCAGAGCTGGACACGTCGACGCCGGACGAGTAGACAAGCATGCGAAGCCTCTGGTGGAGACGGTTCTCTTGGTCGAAAACCCATCTACCAGGGGCTTCACCCGTCTGTCAGGCCAACTGCCCAGCAGACGCGGGAGGTTGGAAAGGGCTTACTACAAACGACGCTTACACAGTCCCTGAAAACTGCCCAGCACTAAGAGCAAACACCGTTGCAGTACTTAGAGGGCGTCTCACGTGGCAAGTTTCGCGAGCTTCTTGTAGCAGGTCAGGGCAGCAGCCAGGCCGAGGAAGGCGAGGAAGTGCGAGCCCTTTCGTTCGTATCGGATGGTCAGGCGGCGGTAGCCGAAGAGCCAAGCGATCGACCGCTCGATCTTCCAGCGGTGCCGACCAAGGCGTTCGCCGGAGTCGATGCCTGGTCGCGCGATGCGCGCGACGAGCCCACGCTCGCGCAGCCGGCTGAGGTGTTCGGCGGAGAAGTACGCCTTGTCCGCGCGGAGTTTGACGGGTCGGCGCCGCCGTGGTCCCCGGCGGGACCGGACGGCGGGTATGCCGAGGATGAGCGGCTTGAGGGCGAGACTGTCGTGCATGTTCGCACCTGACACGGCGACGGCGAGGGGGATGCCCTGGGCATCGGACAGCACGTGCAGCTTGCTGCCCCTCTTGCCGCGATCGACCGGGTTCGACCCCGTCAGCGATCCCCCCTTTTGGCGCGAACGGAGGCCGCGTCGACGATCGCCGAGGTCCAGTCCACCTCGCCCCGGACCGCGAGTTCGTCCAGCACCGCCCGATGCAGCCGACGCCACAGGCCGACCTCGGTCCATACCGTGAAGCGGCGATGCGCGGTGGCGGAGGACGTGCCGAACGTCGGCGGCAGATGCCGCCAGGCACAGCCGCTGGTCAGCACGTACACCACTGCGGTGAACACGGCCCGCTCGTCACGCGGAGCGGTCCCGCCACCTTGCGGTCGAGCCGCGAACGACGGCAGTAACGGGGCGGCCAGCTCCCAGAGTTCATCAGGAACCAGACGCTTCGACAGATCAGCACTCACAGCCGGCATCATGCCGCTCGAACATCAAGTTACGTGGGACAGCCTTCTACGCCTTGACTGACGCGGCCGATCTGGCGGCCTGCTCGATCTTCGCGCAGTAGGCGTTGCGGGCGTCCTCATCGATCTGCATCTCGTGTTCGGGGCGCATCCCGGTGCGACCGTCGACGCCTTCACGCAGGATGTCGGCGTGCCCGGCATGCCGGTTGGTCTCGCCGAGGACGTGGACCATGATGGCGAACAGGTTCGTGTTGGAATAAGGCCCCGGCCACCACGGCACGTGGCCGGGGGCATCGAGGGCAAGCTCGTCGATCGTCGCGTCTGAGTGTTCCCACGTGCGCCGGTACGACTCGATGATCTGATCGCGCGCCTCGTCCTCAGCCGCCCACAGATCGCTGCCGTCGTGGTCCTGCCACCGGGGCAGCGGTTCCGGGGAAGGGCGGTCGAAGACCTCGCCGAAGTACCTGGCCTCGACGCTGGCCACGTGTTTGACCAGGCCGAGGAGGTTGGTCCCGGTCACTGTCAAAGGTCGGCGGGCGTCGTACTCGGACAGGCCGTCGAGTTTCCAGAGCAGCGCCTTGCGGTCCCGCCGCAGTCTCTCGTGCAGGCTGTTCTTCGCGAATTCATCGATCATGCGGCATGAGCCTGCCATGGGCTACTCGTGGCCTCAAGAACCCGGACGTGGACCGCAACGATCGGCAGAGCCGAAGCCTGGCCATGGCCACCGCCCCAAGCTACTCAAGAAGCTCGCGGAACTTGCCACGTGAGACAACCTCTTAAAGTGGGTCGGGTGGCCCGAAGGGTAAATCCCTTCGGGCCAC